>JALUXN010000282.1 GCA_027018975.1 Mariprofundaceae bacterium
GACAGAGATCCCTTGCGCGGCCAGATAGCGCTTGGCCTCCTCGATGGTGTGGGTGCCAAAGTGGAATATCGATGCCGCCAGCACCGCATCGGCTCCCCCCTCGCGCAGCCCTTCGGCCAGATGCTCCAATTTTCCGACACCGCCGGAGGCAACCACATTCGCCGATACCGCATCGGCCACAGCGCGCGTCAGTGGGATGTCGTAACCATCCTTGGTGCCATCGGCGTCCATACTGGTTAACAGAATCTCACCGGCGCCGTAGTCGGACATCCGTTTCGCCCACTCAATGGCATCGATGCCGGTTGGTTTGCGACCGCCGTGGGTAAAACACTCCCAGCGCTGATCGCCGACCCGCTTGGCATCGACTGCCACCACAATCGTCGATGAGCCGAAGCGTTCAGCTGCCGCTTTGACCAGTTCGGGATTGAAGATCGCCGCCGTGTTGATCGACACCTTATCGGCACCGGCATGCAGCAGATTCTCGATATCGCCCAATGCTTTGACGCCGCCACCGACAGTGAGTGGCATAAAGACATGCTCGGCCACTTCGGTGACCATGTGGTAGAGCGTATCACGGCTCTCGTGGCTGGCGCGAATATCGAGGAAGGTGAGCTCGTCCGCCCCTTGCGCATCATACTTGATCGCCGCCTCGACCGGGTCGCCGGCATCGATGATATCGACAAACTGAACACCCTTGACCACGCGGCCATGCGCCACATCGAGGCAAGGGATGATACGTTTACTCAGCATGTACGGCTCCGTCTGTTATGCCATTGATTGCCCCGACACTGGCGGCTGGCTGAACCTAGTCGGGTGGTTGGTTGCGTCAATTCCCGAAACATGTTGGGCGCGAATGGGCGCTGTTATCCGCATGTTACACGCTGCATCGATGCGTGTGTGCATCGGTCACTAACAGTTCGCACGATTTTCTGCGATACTGCGCCGCCGCTGGCAGCTGCTTGTCGGTGAATGACCAATTGAGAAGGGAACAGACCCATGGCGATGAAGTATAAGACCGACGATCTCCGCATCTGCGGTATGAGTGAAATTGCGGCGCCGGAGACGGTGCATGCCGAGCATGCGATCAGCGAGGTGGCGGCGCGCACGACGCACGATACGCGGCTGGAGGTGCACAATATCCTGCATGGCGAGGATGATCGTCTGCTGGTGGTGGTTGGTCCCTGCTCGATTCACAATCCCGATGCGGCGCTGGAGTATGCTAAGCATATCAAACGGATGCGCGAGGAGTTGGGGCGCGATCTGCTGCTGGTGATGCGGGTCTATTTCGAGAAACCGCGCACCACCATCGGCTGGAAGGGGCTGATCAACGACCCCAATCTCGATAACAGTTTCGAGATCAACAAGGGGATCCGACTGGCGCGCAAGCTGCTGCTCGATGTCAATGAGATGGGTGTGCCGGCCGGTACGGAGTTTCTTGATCTGATCACGCCGCAATATATCGCCGATCTGGTCAGCTGGGGTGCGATCGGGGCGCGCACGACTGAGTCGCAGGGGCATCGCGAGCTGGCCAGTGGTATCTCCTGCCCGGTCGGCTTCAAGAACGGCACCGATGGCGGCTTCAAAATCGCCATCGATGCGATTCATGCGGCCAATCATCCGCACGTCTTCATCTCGCTCACCAAGGCGGGCAAGTCGGCGATCTTCTCGACCACCGGTAATGAGGATTGCCACATCATTCTGCGCGGCGGCAAACAGCCGAACTACGATGCGGCGAGTGTCCGGCAGGCGACCGATGAGTTGAAGGCGGCCGGTCTGCGCGCCAATTTGATGGTCGATTGCAGCCACGCCAACAGCGCCAAGCAGTTCAAGCGCCAGATCGATGTCGGGCAGGACTTGGCCGGCCAGATTGCCGCCGGTAACCACGCTATCTCCGGCATCATGATCGAGTCGCATCTGCATGAGGGGCGTCAGGATGTGGTGCCGGGCGAACAGCCGGCCTTCGGCATCAGCATCACCGACGCCTGCCTCGGCTGGGAAGATACCGAAATGCTGCTGCATCGACTGGCCGAGGCGGTGCGCGAGCGTCGCCAGTGTGCGGCTTGATGCAACGCGAGTAACAAAATGATCATCCCGAGTGCCACTATCGGGGATTCATTGCTGTGCTGACCCCAATAAGAGCGACATCCCGCGCAGGCGGGAATCTATTGGTGCAGGCGGAGGTGATCCGGTGTGTGGATGGATTCCCGCCTGCGCGGGAATGACCGTTTTTTATCCGATTATCCTGGAGAAAAAACCGTGGGAGGAGCTGAATCGTTGCTCCGTTGTTGTAATCAACCGGCGACCGTGGCGACGAAGGGCGCAAGGAGAATCATGATGCTACCCATTCGTTTTACCCACTATTCGGCAGACGAAGGCAATCGCTTGAATATTGTTCGTGCACTTTTGGAAACATTGGTCTCGTCATCCCCGAGTGCCTTTATCGGGGATCCATTGACGCGTGGATTCCCGATTCAATCCTCGGGAATGACCGTGTTTTTCATGCGCTTGCTCTACTCGACTGCCAGTGCGCAGCCGGCTGCATGTGCGTCGGCCATTCAATGATGCGTCGATTCTGGCCGTTGCTGTTGCTGCTGATCGCTGCGGCGCTCTTTTTCTATTTCGATCTCGGTCATCTGCTCACGCTTGAGGCGCTGGCAGCGCATCGCGCGTGGCTGTTGGCGCAGGTGGCGGCGCATCCGCTGCTGGCACCGCTCACTTATCTGTTGGCCTATATCGGCGTGGTTGCGCTGTCGCTGCCCGGTGGCATGGTGATGACGCTCTCCGGCGGTTTTCTTTTCGGTGCGGTCGCCGGTGGGCTCTATGCGGTGGTCGGCGCGACACTTGGTGCCACGATCCTGTTTCTGATCGCAAAAACTTCTCTCGGTGACTATCTGATGGCCAAGGCGGGCAGCGGCATGAAGAAGATGCAGCAGGGCTTTGCCGATGGGGCGTGGAGTTATATGTTCGTGCTGCGGCTGGTGCCGGTTTTTCCGTTCTTTTTGGTCAATCTGGCACCGGCGTTTCTCGGCGTGCCGCTGCGTATCTATCTGGTGGCGACCTTTTTCGGCATCATGCCGGCGACCTATGTCTATGCGCTGGCTGGCTCGGGGCTAGGCAGTGTGCTCGATCAGGGGGATGCGATCTCTTTGACGGGTGTGCTGACCCCGCAGATGCTCGGCGCGCTGTTCGGGCTGGCGCTGTTGGCGCTGCTGCCGGTGATTTTCAAACGCATGAAGCGGGCTCGGGAGGGATGATGCAGGGCTTCGCACGAAAAAATGGTCGTGTCCGAGGGTTGAAGCGGGCATCCACGAGGTGATCCTTCACGCGGTGGCTAAGCAGTCATGGATCCCCGATAAAGGCACTCGGGGATGACGGCTCGATAGAGGTATGATGGGAGGCGAGATGATTCAGACAGATATTTGCGTGATTGGTGGCGGCTCCGGTGGTCTGAGTGTGGCGGCGGGCGCGGTGCAGATGGGCGCGCGCGTGGTGCTGGTCGAGAAGGGTGCGATGGGGGGTGATTGCCTCAATACCGGCTGTGTCCCCTCCAAATCGATCTTGGCGGCTGGCCATGCGGCGCAGAGTGCGCGTGAGGCGGCGCAGTTTGGTGTTTCCATGGGTGCGCCTGCGACCGATTGGCAGGCGCTGCACGACCATATTCACGGCGTGATTGGTGCGATTGCGCCGAATGATTCTGTTGCGCGTTTTGAATCGCTGGGTGTTACGGTGATTCAAGCCGCTGGCGCGTTTGAGGATGCGCGCACGCTGCGTGCCGGTGATCAGTTGATCCGCGCCAAATATTTCGTGCTGGCGACCGGCTCCTCCCCCTTTGTGCCACCGATCGATGGGCTGGATCAGGTGCCCTACTTCACCAACGAAAACATCTTCGACAATCACGAACCGATCGAGCATCTGGCGGTGATTGGCGGCGGGCCGATCGGCATGGAGCTGGCGCAGGCGCATCGCCGGCTCGGCGCGCAGGTGTCGGTGATGGAGGCGGCCAGACTGCTGGTCAAAGACGATCCGGAATTGACGAAAATTGTTGTGGAGCGCATGCGTGCCGAGGGTGTGAATCTGGTCGAGGGCGGCCGCAACCTGAAGCTGGAGCCGGCCGCCGGCGGACGCATCGCGATCTATTGTGAAAACGATCTCGGTCAGCAGTGCGTAGAGGCGTCGCACCTGCTGATCGCCACCGGTCGCCGCGCCAATGTGGATGGGCTCAATCTGGAGGCGGCGGGGGTCGATTATTCGCCGCGCGGGGTGACGGTCGATGCGCGGCTGCGCAGCAGCAACAAGCGCATTTTTGCCATTGGTGACGTGGCCGGCCCCTACCAGTTTACCCACATGGCCGCCTATCAGGCGGGGATTGTGATCCGCAATATACTTTTCAAACTGCCGGCCAAGGTCGATTACCGCGCCGTGCCGTGGGTGACCTATACCGATCCGGAGCTGGCGCATGTCGGCTTGAGCGAGGCGGAGGCTGCCAAGCAGGGGCGGGCGGTGCGCGTGCTGCGCTGGTCGTTTGATGAGAATGACCGGGCGCAGGCGGAGCGGCGCACGGAGGGGATGATCAAGGTGATCACCACCCCGAAGGGTCTGATTCTCGGCGCTTCGATTGTCGGCCTGCATGCCGGTGAGCTGATTCAGCCGTGGGTGCTGGCGATCAACAGCAAGCTGAAGATCGGCGCCATGGCATCGATGATTGCACCCTATCCGACGCTATCGGAGGCGAACAAGCGGATCGCCGGCAGTTTCTACACCGACAAACTCTTTTCGCCGCGCATGCGGTCAATTGTCCGCCTGTTGATGCGGATTTAATGGCATGAGTCACACCCTTCACCATCACCTCCAACCTGCTGAAGATGCCATGCCGCTGAGGCGGCGCGGTTTCGATCTGGGCTATGTGGTGCCTCATGATGTGCGCACCGTGCCGATGACGGATGCGCAGGTGGCGCGGGCATGGCAGCAGGATCGAGCGGTGTGGCTGCCGGGTATGCTCGATGTGCAGCGTATGCAGGCGGAGATTGCGCAGGCGCACCGCTTGATGGCGCAGGTGCTGGCGCATGGCGAAGTGACGCCGATGATCGATCAGTCACCCTACACGGCGGCGCTGCAGCCCGAGTTTTCGCTGGTGGCTGCCTCTTTCGAGGAGCACGATGAGCAGGCGATTGAGAAGCTCTATTTCGATGCCATGCAGGGGGGTGATTGCGTTGCCGAGGATCTCTGGTGCAAGGCGTCGTGGCTCTCCTTTTTGGAGGATGATGCCTCGTTGCGCTTCCGTTTCTCCTTTGGCATGGAAGCGCTAGAGGATGTGGCGGCCGATCCGGTTCGCCAGCGGTGGGCGGGCACACTCTGCGATCGCCTGTTTCCCGAATCGGCTCTGCTCACTGAACACGCTGTCCTGCGCACAATGCTGGCGCAGGCCATCGGCGGCGAACCGATGTTTGTCGAGCGGATTGTCTATTTCAACGCGCCCAACGGCGGCGCGCAGATGCATCATGATGTCGAGCGCGGCCATGATGGCGTGGTCTTTGCGCAGCTCAGTGGGCGTACCTTTTGGCTGGCGCTGGCGAAACCATTGCTGATCGATGAGCTGATCGCCTTTATTACCGATCCGGCACAGCAGCCGGAGTTGAGCCGCCTGTTACCGGCTGCGGAAGATCGGGCGGCGTTGATGGCGCTCGCTGCCGATCGAGCGGCGCTGGCCGACTATATGGATGCATTCGATCATGAGTTGGTGGAGGCGGTGATGGATCGCTCCGCTGCTTTTGTGCAGCAGCTGGTGAACCATGGCTACGGCTATCTGCTCCATGCCGGTGATCTGTTGCTGATGCCGCAGCGCAATCTGGAACAGTGTGTCTGGCACTCGGTGATTACGCTGGGTGATGAACCGGGCGAGGCGCTCTCGTTTGCGGTGCGCCCCGCCGGGTAATTTACGCTGCGCCTAGTAACTCTTCAGCTCATCCCACGGTTTGCCCGCTAGCCGCGTTGAAAATGCTCATGTGCAACAGCACACTGCGTGTTTTCGCCTTGCTATCGAACAAACCATGGGCGATCTGAACAGTTCCAGCATAAAGCTGAATAGCGACTCAGGTCGCGTTGCGAACACCCAACGATTGAGTAACAAAATGGTAGTCCACCATTTTGTTACTCAAGAGTTACCGCGCCTATTCGTCATCCGCCGTGTTTTCAGCTGCGTTGGCGACGCCGATGATGGCAGCGATCTCTTCAATATCTTTATGGCGAATATCTTCGCCGCTAACCATGTAGATCAGCATCTCGGCGATATTGATGCAGTGGGCGCTGATGCGCTCCAGATTTTTGGAGATATTGGTGGCGATCAGGCTGGCGGTGATCTGACGTGGATCTTCCAGCATGTAGGTCAGATATTCGCGCTGCATGGCGCGGTTCATTTCGCGCACCTTATTGCCTTTGACAATGCACTGGTAGGCGATGAACTCATCTTCACTGGTGAAGGCGTCGAGCACCAGTTTCAGCTGCCGCATCACCAGCTCGGAGAGGGACTGCAGTGAGCTGACGTGGATGAGCGGATTGTCTTCGGTCTCCAGCATGCGCTCGGCAATGGCTTCGGCGAGATCGCCCATGCGCTCCAGATCGGTGACGATTTTGATGGTCGTCATCAAAAAGCGGAGGTCGCCGGCGGCCGGCTGATTGAGGGCGAAGATGATTCGGGTCAGCTCATCGATCTCCACCTCCAGATCGTTGATGGCGTGATCGCGCTCGATCACCTTGTGGGCGCGGCGGCTGTCGTGCTTGATCAGCGAGTTCATGGAGCGGCGCGTCGCCTTCTCGACCAGC
>JALUXN010000283.1 GCA_027018975.1 Mariprofundaceae bacterium
TTCCGGCTTTGTTCTGTGTCATATCACTCATCTTCTCTCCATCATTCAGCAACCCACTATGTCATCCCCGAATGCTTCTATCGGGGATCCATGACTGCTTAGATTCCCGATAAAACCCTCGGGAATGACTGCTTTAACATTCTGAACCTCACTGCATCTGTGGCGCAATCTTGCAAATCGACACTGTGGCATGCTTGCCATCTGCGCCGCGATATTTGTATTTCTCCACCAGCAGGTCGTCCATGCTGCCGCCCGCCCGCAGAATCGCCGCCGCCTCGCCAACCGATGGAGTGCCGACATACTTCATCACCACCGCCGAGGGATTGGGCACTGCGACATGTTTGAGCTGCGCCGCCGAATACCACGCGCAATCCCAACCATAGCGTGCGCAGACATCCAGCAAGCCAACCTCGTCCGACTTCTTATCAATCGATGCCGCCGCCTGCACATGCGCGGGTGTCAGTCCCACCGATGCCAACGCCTGCAAGATCGCTGTATCGATGGTTGCCGCCGGTGTGTCGCGGTCGCAGCCCAAGCCGAGAATCACGCGGCGGGATGATGGCGGCGTCACGGGCGATAGACCACCAGCTTCTCATGCAGCTCACGCCATATCTCTGCCGGCAGTTCGCGCTGGGTCACCCACAACACAGCGGCGAACTGGTCGAGCGGCACATCCTCGAAGCGGGTGAACAGGTGGATCGTGTTCGGTAGCGGTGTCGGGCGCCGCCACCAGTCGTTGCTCGCTTGCGGCCGTTCATCGATGAAGGCGATCGGCTCCTCGTTGACCACATGCGCGGAGACGCGCGTGATATTGATCTTCGGTGCCTCCACCGACCACCCCAGTTCACGGCCGAGAATATCGACCGGAATCGTCTTGCCGACATCCGATGCCGTGGTCAGCACCGGCGTGGCGCCAATCAATGCGGCCACATGCTCCGCCCAGGCATTGGCGCCGCCAACATGGCCGGAGAGCACCGGTATGACAAACTGGCCGGCATCATCGACCACCAGCACGCCTGGATCTTCATCCTTCGACTTCAGATGCGGCGCGATCAGCCGCACCACGGCACCCAGCGAGACGAAATAGATCAGCTGATCGTAGCGCGCAAACATCGCCGGAATCTGCGCCCGCAGCGCCCCCTCATAGGGGTGCAGCGGATTGCTCACATCTGCAAAGGTGGCTGCGAATTTCTGCGATGTGACAATCTCCGCCTGCGGCAGCAGCGCTGCCAATGCCGCCGCCTGCGCCGCGCCATGCTTGGTAATCGCCACCAACGCGATACGCGCCGATTGCTCTGTTGCTTCGCACATCATGCTTCTCCTTGTGGTTGGGCGGCCGGCTTCTGTTTGCAACCGCGGATCATGGTGCCGCGTTGGCGATTGGGATTGCGCACCAGCATCAGTGACAGGTAATTCACTTTCTCCCCTTTCAGTGACATAACATCGCGAACAATCCGCTCCTCGGGGGTGCCCGCTTTTTCGACAAACAAGGCCTCCTGCAGCAGCCCTTGCGCCGCCAGCCAGTCAATCAATGGATCGAGCAGCGGCTTCACCTTCATCAATACCAGCGTATCGAAATGGGGTAGCAGCGCCTCCAGCTCCTGCAACCCGTAGCCGGCCGGCACAATGGCGATGGTGTCGTCGGTCTCCGCCAACGGAAATGCGCCATCGGCCGCTGCCGCATTGTAGGCCGGTACGCCGGCGATGATCTCGACAGCAATGCTCACATCCAACTGCTGCACCATGCGTGCCAGATAGGTGAAGGTGGAAAAGGTGGAGGCGTCCCCCTCGACCAGAAAGAGCAGATCGCGGCCGGCCTGCAGTATCGGCACAATCTGCTGCGCCGCGCGTGCCCAAGCACGAGCCAGTGTTTCGGTATCGTGCGTCATCGGAAAAATCAACTCGACAGCATCCTCCGGCACTGCCAATCCGGCGCGCTCGACAATGCCCAGCGCATGACTGCGGCCACCTCTGCGCCGCACCGGATAACACCAACGCGCTGCACCCTGCAACGCCTGCCATGCACGGCGCGTGATTAAACCCGGATCCCCCGGCCCCAGCGATGCCGCGATCAGACGACCGGCCATCAGGACTCCTCCACCTTGCGTAGTTCGCGGATGCCACCCATGCGCCAGAGCACCCACGCCCCGGGTAGTGCAGCGATCGCCAACACAATCACCCACAGCGCCGCCATGGCGGTGGCGGCATCCGCATTGGCACCGAAATAGGTGGCAAAACCGACGTAACCGGCCTCACGCACGCCGAATCCATTGAGCGAAATCGGCAACGTTGCCACCAGCGCCACCAATCCGACCATGATCGAGTAGGCCGCCCAGCTCATCTCCAGTCCAACTGCCATGCCGAGAAACATGTGTACCTGCACAATCAGCATCTGAAACAGCAACGACACCGGCAGGCTGCGCCACCACATACGTTGAAATGAGGGCTGCTGCAGCGGCAACGCTTTGATCGATTGCATGCGTTGCGGCAGACGCGCATGCAGCCACGGATAGATCAACATACCGCCCCACATCGCCACGACCAGCCCCAGCCAGCTCAGCCACCAGAGCCACGGCCAAGAGAAGAAGAGCATGCAAGCAGTCAATAACAGCACCAGTGCGCACATGCCGTTGATGCGATCGAGAATCACGCTGGCCGCCGCCCTAAGCCCCATCTGCCGTCGCCCCTCCCCCTTGGCCAGCAACAGGCCGCGCACCACATCGCCGCCAATGGTGGAGGGGAGGAAGAGACTGGCAAACATGCCGAGGAAATAGAGATCGATTTTGCGCCGCCGCGACACTGGGATATCGAGCCCCTCCGCAATCCACGCCCAGCGCAGACCACACAGCGCATAGCCCAGCAGCATACCGCCGCATGCAGCCAGCAGCCAAACGGGATTGACACCAGCCATGCGTTGCCACACCTGCTGCAGATCGACATAACGCACCACGCCATAGAGCAGCGCGCCGGTAAGGATGATTTTGATGGAGAGCAGCAGTTGCGAACGGGACATGCAGGGCAACGTATCAGATTTTTATCGCCTGACAAATGTAACCTGCAATGACCTGACTGCCGAGGTTCCCCTAAGTCCGACAAACTCCTAGCGCGCAGATGAAACAGATGCGCGCCCTGTCGGAAAGATATATCCTCCGCCGCCACTGATTTTGCACAGTTGTAACTCAAGAGTTACGCACAGTTTTTAATTCACACAGGAGAGCACTCATGGCTTTAAACGTCTATTACGATAAAGATGCGGATCTATCGATCATTCAGAATACCAAAGTAGCGATTCTCGGCTACGGCTCGCAGGGGCATGCGCATGCCAACAACCTCAAGGATTCCGGCGTCGATGTGACGGTTGGTCTGCGTGCCGGTTCCGGCTCGATTGCCAAGGCGGAGGCGGCTGGCCTGAAAGTGGCCAGTGTGGCTGAAGCGACGGCTGGTGCCGATTTGGTCATGGTGCTGACACCGGATGAATTTCAGTCCGATCTCTACAAAAATGAACTGGCGCCGAATTTGAAAGAGGGTGCGACACTCGCCTTCGCGCACGGTTTCGCCATTCACTACAATCAGATTGTGCCGCGCGCCGATCTCGATGTGATCATGATCGCGCCGAAAGCGCCCGGCCACACGGTGCGCAACGAGTTCGTCAACGGCGGTGGTATCCCTGATCTGATCGCCGTTGCGCAGGATGCCAGCGGCAACGCCAAAGCGACCGCGCTCTCCTACGCATCCGCCATCGGTGGCGGCCGTACCGGCATCATCGAGACCACTTTTAAGGATGAGACCGAGACCGATCTCTTCGGCGAGCAGGCGGTACTCTGCGGCGGCTGCGTCGAACTGATCAAGGCGGGCTTCGAGACACTGGTTGAAGCCGGTTATGCGCCGGAGATGGCCTATTTTGAGTGCCTGCATGAGATGAAGCTGATTGTCGATCTGATCTATGAGGGCGGCATCGCCAACATGAACTACTCCATCTCCAACAATGCTGAGTATGGTGAGTATGTGACCGGACCGAAGGTGATCAACGAGGAGTCCAAAAAGGCGATGCGCGAGGCGCTGCACAACATCCAAACCGGCGAGTATGCCAAGCAGTTCATTGTCGAGGGTGCGACCAACTATCCGTCCATGACTGCGTATCGTCGCCTCAATGCGGCGCATCCGATCGAGCAGACCGGCGAGAAGTTGCGCGGCATGATGCCGTGGATCAAGAAGATCGTGGATAAATCGAAGAACTAAGCGGCAGCGCCGTCTTGTTTTGACGCCCGTCATGTGTTGTGCATGGCGGGTGTTTTTTTGGGTGAGGGGGTTAGGCGTAAGGGGGTGAGGCGTGAGAAAAGCGCGTCATCCCCGAATGCTTTTATCGGGGATCCAGTGACTGAGGAGGATGGACTCCCGATTGAAGCCTCGGGAGTGACGGGTGAGTTAGATCTGGCGGAGCTGGGTTGGGGAGAGGGGTTCGGAATCGCCGGGGTTCAGGCTGTCGAGGGTGATCGAGCCGATGGCGTAGCGGATCAGGCGCAGGGTGGGGAAGCCGACGGCAGCGGTCATGCGGCGCACTTGGCGGTTGCGCCCTTCGCGGATGGTCAGTTGCAGCCATGAGGTGGGGATGTTGGCGCGGTAGCGGATGGGCGGATTGCGTGGCCAGAGATTGGCCGGCTCTGCAATGCGTTCCGCCTCGGCGGGCAGGGTGCGGCCATCTTTCAACACCACGCCACGCCGCAGATCGTTGATGGCCTGTGCCCTGATCTCGCCATCGACCTGCACCCAGTAGGTTTTCGGCAGCTTCTGTTTGGGGTGGGCGATGCGGTGCTGCAGGCGGCCATCGTCGGTTAAGATCAGCAACCCTTCGCTGTCGCGATCAAGCCGACCGGCAGCATAGACGCCCGGGATATGGATAAAGTCGGCCAGCGTCTGGCGGCGGAGCTCGCTTGCAGCGGCGGCATCACGCGCATCGGTAAACTGGCAGAGCACCTGATAGGGCTTGTGAAAGCGCAGGGTGGTCATGGGGCAGTAGAGGGTGGCTCGGTTTCGTCACTATCGGGGGTGTTGAATTCGATAAAGATGTGCTTGGTCTCCGGCGCAACACGGCTGACCTGATGCTCCAGGAGTTTGCGGATATCGTTGAGCTTGTGCATAAAGCGGATGGCGCGCCGGATCTCTTCGGGCGACATATCTGAAAAGATCGCCTCTTCGCGCAGCTCTACCTCGGCCATCAGCAGGGTATCTTCGGGTGAAAGGACAATGCTGTTGACGCGCTGCACATGCTGCACCTGATCGTCCTCCGACCATAATGCATGGGCGATACGATCGACCTCCTCATTGGAGTGGTTGAGCAGATATTTGCGATTGATGGAGGCGAGGAAAAAAGCCAACCCGCCCATCAATAGGCCGATACAGATGGCGGCGATGCCGTCGAATATCGCCGAGCCGGTGATCGCCGAAATGCTCATGCCGAGCAGCGCCAGCATCAGACCGAGCAAGGCAGCGGAGTCCTCAATCAGGACAGCGAGCGTGGTCGGATCGCGCGTCTCCACGAAATAGGTGCGCAGCGATTTGCCCGCCTGTCGGCTCTGCTGGCGGAATTCGCCCATAGCGACGAGGAATGAATACCCTTCGGCGAGAAACGCAACGCCAATAATCAGGAACGGAATCCACGATAGCTCCGGCTGATGGTCGCTATGCAGCTGCTCGATGGCGTGCATGATGGTGTAGGCACAGCCGAGGAAAAAGATAGTGATGGCCGAGATCAGGTTCCAGAAATAGCGCTCCTGCCCATAGCCGAAATGGTGCTCTTCATCGGCCTGTTTTGCTGAGCGGCGCAGGCCAAGATAGAGCAGTGACTGGTTGGCTGTATCGGCCAGCGAGTGTACTGCTTCAGCAAGTAGCGAGCTGGACCCGGAGAGGGCGAAGCCGATAAATTTAGCTGTGGTCACCAGCATATTGGCGGCTGCGGCGGTGATGACCGTCTTCATAGAACCGTGAGACATGGGTGTGTTGCTCCTTGTTTGACTACAGCTGACGCAGCATCGCCTCAACCTGCTCGATGGCCTGTTGCAGGTGGGCGGGGTGTTGGCTGGAGAGGCAGATTTTGCCGTCGGGATTGGGGCCGCAGTGAGCGGGGTAGGAGCCGATCTCGACATCGTCGAACTGCTGCTGGATGGCGGTTAGCGCTGCGGCGAACTGGCTCTCGGCCAGATGCACTTCGATCTCGTGGCGCTGGTAGGGGGTATCGCCGAAATCGTCGAGGATCGAAGCGAGTTGCGAGGCGAAAATATCGGGCACGCCGGCCAGCACATAGACATTGTCGATACGGATGCCGGGGGCGATGGTTTTTTCGCAGCGGATGAGCGTGGAGCCGGCCGGCACACGGGTCATGCGCATGCGTCCGTCATTCATGCCATCCTCTCCATAATAATCGACCATCGCTTTGACGATGAACTTGTGCTCGATCACGCCGACACCGAAGGCATCAGCGACCGCTTGCATGGTGATGTCGTCATGGGTCGGACCGATGCCGCCGGAGGTGATCACCGCATCGTAGGCTGCTCTTAGACGGTTCAGCGTCTGGACGATGCTATCGTGCTCGTCGGGAATGATGGCGATTTCGGCCAGCTTGCAGCCGCGCGCAAACATCTCCTGCGCGGCGAGATAGGCGTTGGCTTCGCGGGTGCGCCCGGAGAGCACCTCGTTGCCGATGACCAGTATGGCCGCCGTCAAATGTGGCAACAGGTGCTCCCTGTGCAGGCTGCCGGTTGCATCAAAATAACCGCATCAACCGAGCGCATCAAACCGACTG
>JALUXN010000284.1 GCA_027018975.1 Mariprofundaceae bacterium
CCTCAGAGTGCATGCCAACCGGAATACCACGGCCATTATCGCGCACCGTCACCGAGTCGTCGGAGTGGATGATCACTTCAATCTTATCGCAGTGGCCGGCCAGCGCCTCATCGATGGCATTATCGACCACCTCGAAGACCATATGATGCAGGCCGGTGCCGTCATCCGTGTCGCCGATATACATGCCCGGTCGCTTGCGCACCGCATCGAGTCCGCGCAGGACTTTGATACTATCGGCACCATATTCTTGTGGTTGTTGAGAAGCGCTCATGCTGCTTCCTCCATCATCATTTCTATTGTTTCACGCTCTGCTTGTTGCTCTGATCCCGCGATATTGCGCAGACCATCTTCTGTGAGCCGCTGCAACTGAATCGACTGCGCCAGTGCGGCATCCATCAACGCATCCGAAGTAGCATCCGGCGTGGTCATCAAAATCTGCGCCGGTGATGCCTGCAGGCGCGTCAGCAATCGCTGCTGGCGACGTTGATCGAGCGCCTCCAGCGCATCATCGAGCAGTATCACCGGGATCAATCTGCGATACTCTCCCCATAAAGCGCATTCTGCCATCTTTATCGCCACCGCCGCCAGCTTTTGCTGTCCGCGTGAGCCGGCGGTTTTGATTTCACGGCCGCGAAAATGGATCTGCACTGCATCGACATGCGGCCCGAAACGCAAACCGCCGACACGGGCATCATCCGCCCGTTTATCCCTGAGCCGCGCGATCCATGCATCCGGCGTGTAGTCGCTGTGGTTCATACTCAGTTGCATCACATCCTCGGTCAGTGACTGCTCATCCCGCAATAACGCATTCAACTGACTCAATAACCGCTGACGCCCGCTGACCAGCTGCATGCCGTGCTGCACAATCTGGCTCTCCCAAGCCAGCAGCTCATCCCGCTGCGCATGGCGGCGCAGCAGACGCCCACGCTGCATCACTGCGCGCAGATAGGCCTCGTAATGATGGCGCATGCCGGTAAAACAGAGCATCACTAAGCCATCGAGCCAGCGGCGGCGCTCGCCCGGTGCGCCATCGATAATCCGGCGCCCCTGCGGTGCTTCAACCAGCACCGGAAAACTCTCGCTCACATCCCTGCGCCGCTGAATATCTTTACCCTGCAGACGCAGCGTCGTTTTCCCCTGACGACCGGAGACCGACAGATGCATCGGTCCATAACGCTGCCAACGGCCATGGATCTGAAACTGCCGTTCACCGTGGCGCACCAGATGCGGACTGCGCGACTGGCGGAACGAACGCCCATGCGCCATCAGATAGACCGCCTCCAGCAGTGTGGTCTTACCGCTACCATTCTCGCCGGTGAGCAGATTCACACCCGGCGACAGATGCCACGACAGCTGCGTATGGCAACGCAGGTTGTGCAGCTGCAGCGTCTGAAGATGGAGAGAAACCGCGCTCATCACGCCTGTGGGTATAGCATGGTTGTCATCGACGTTACGATGTGATCCGTAACGGCATCACGATATGTTTGGATTGTGGATGATTTTCACCATAGATGAGAATGGGAGAGAGCTCGTCGCGCATTTCGATCACCACCATCTCTGTACTGATCGCATTGAGCGCATCGCGCAGATAACGACCGTTAAAACCGATCATCACCTCACCACCATGGTACTCAATCGCCAACTGCTCTTCGGCACGTTCATGTTCGGTATTGTGTGCTGAGATCTCCAAGAGATTATCGCGGAAGACAAAACAGACATCATGAGTCAACTCATTGGCCATAATCAAGCTGCGGCGCAATGCCTGATCCAGATCCAGTCGCGGAAGCAGAATATGGGTCGGATGATTCACCGGAATCACATCGCGAAAACTGGGATAGCGTGCATCGATCAATTTGCTGGTCAGAAAATTTTCACCGGCAACCAGCCGAACCTGCCGTTCACCGAGCGATAGTTCGATCTGATCGGGGCAGTTTTCACACAATTTTCGCATCTCCACAATCGCTTTACGCGGCACAATGCAGCGCTGTGGCTGATAGGGCTGCTCCAGGTGAATCTCCGATAGAGAGAGACGGTGTCCATCTGTACTGACCAGGCGCAACATTTGATCTTCGCCCAGCTCAAACAGGAGCCCTGTCAAATATTTGCGTGTCTCATCGGTGGAAATGGCGTAGGCGGTAGAAGCAATCATATCGGAGAGCAGTAGCCCGGAGATGGAGATGGTTGAGTCACAACTCTCGACCGGCATATTGGGAAAACCATCAGCAGGGAGTGAATTGACCTTGAAACGGGAGCGACCGCTCTGAATGGACACAAAGCCACTTTTACTCTGCAGGCGAATCGGTTTATCCGGATCGAGCTCCTTAATAATGTCGAACATCTTTTTCGCTGAGACCGTGGTTGCGCCTTCGGATTGAATTTCGGCAGCGCTTGTGGTGTGACTGATTCCCACTTCAGTATCTGTGGAAACCACAGTGAGCTGCCCCTGTTCTGCAACCAACAGGAGATTCGCTAAAATCGGTTTGGAGTGGCGTTTTTCCACAATACTTTGACACTGCTGTGTTGCTGTGAGCAGAGACGATCTGGATAGTGTGATGTTCATGCTTACTCCTTCTCTCTCTTTAAATTCATAAATTTAGTCCTCTATCATAGGTACTGTGGATGGTGTGTAAAACATATAAAGCGCTTGTTTTATCAAACGATTTTATGTTTTTTCCCTGTGTACAGATAGCGTGCTTGTTGTGGATGGAATGTGTGTAAAGGTTAACCCTGGCCGCCAGCATATCGGGAAACCGTGTTGTGCTCAATCTATCCACAGCTTTTGCCGTGATACGCACACACCCTATACATGCGCATCTACTGTTTCAGAAGATTTAGAATGCGTTGAATTTCATCATTAAAATCTTCCGATTCTTCGCACATTTTGGTGATTTTACGCACTGCGTGCAGTACCGTGGTGTGATCACGTCCGCCAAATTGGCGACCAATCTCCGGCAGAGAGTGGCTGGTCAGGGTTTTGCAGGCATACATGGCCACCTGACGCGGATAGGCGACATTTTTACTGCGCCGGCTGGAGGACATCTCACGGATATTGATATTGAAATATGCGGCAACCTTCTTTTGAATATCTTCAATGGAGATGGCGCGCACCTCTTCATGCAGCAGATCGCGCAGCGCATGACGGGCAAAGCTTAAATCGATTGTCTGCCCGGCCAGCGTGGCGTGGGCGGTTAGACGGGTTAGCGCGCCTTCGAGCTCGCGTACATTGTTGGTGATGCGTGAAGCGAGCAGATGAGCCACATCCGGCTCCAGTGTGACACCGGCCAATTCTGCTTTACTGGCCAGAATGGCCAGCCGCGTCTCCAGATCCGGCGGCTGAATATCAGCCACCAATCCCCAGTTGAAGCGGGAGCGCAAGCGCTCCATCAGATTGGTCAGTTCACGCGGACTGCGATCGGAGGTGAGAATAATCTGTTTTTTCACTTCGTAGAGCGCATTGAAGGTGTGGAAAAACTCCTCCTGCGTCTTCTCTTTGCCGGCGATGAATTGGATGTCGTCAATAATCAACACATCGACTTGTCGGTATTTGTTACGGAACTGTTCAGAGCTGCCGGTGCGGATGGCGACAATGAGCTCGTTGGTGAACTGTTCACCGGTACGGTAGGCGATCCGGGTGTGATCGCGACTCATCAAGGTGTTGGCGATGGCGTTGATGAGGTGGGTTTTGCCAAGGCCAACACCGCCGTAGAGGTAGAGTGGGTTGTAGATTTCTCCGGGTTTATCGGCCACGGCGCGACTGGCGGCATGGCAAAATTCATTACCGGAGCCGACGACAAAGTTTTCAAAGGTGAATCGGGGATCGATATAACCGTCGATCAACTGGCTGTTCTCTGCGGCTGTGTTGGCGGTGGTTTGTCGTTCGCTGGCGATTTTATCGGTCAGTGAGGCGTCGATGATATAGTCGATCACAGGGGTGGAGCCGGTGAGCTGTTGCAAGGCGCTGCGGATCTGTCCGTCATATTCCGATTTCAGTCCATCGAGGAAGAATTTCCCCGGCACATAAATGGTGAACTGTTGCGCGTCGCCTTGACCGGTGAGAGGCCGAATCCAAGCATCAAAGGCGGATGCGGGCAGTGTATCGGCCAGTCGGCTGGTGAGTTGTGTCCATAAATCAGCAGAGTTATTCATTGCCTGAACCATACATGATCAGCAGGCAAAAAGTCACTCACGGATGGGCGATGGCGGGATGCTTATGGGTTGTGCTGCATCTGTCGGTCGAGCGCTTTGACTACCGGAATGGCCAGCAGGGCAATGGCGCCGCAGAGATAGAAGGCAGCCGGGAAGCCGGCCATATCGGTGACCACACCGCAGAGCATGATGCCGATAGTGCTGCCGAGGCCGAAACCGGCGGCGGAGAAGAGTCCCTGCGCCTCGCTGTGGCGGTCGATGGGTGCCATCCGTTTGACCCATGCCAGTGTGGTCAGGTGGAAGGCGGCATAACTGGCGGCATGCAGCAGCTGCAGCATCACCAGCAGGATCGCATGGGTGGTGAAGCCGGTACCAAACCAGCGCAGTGCCGCCAGCAGCAGGCAGCTGGTGAGCAGCAAGGGCAGTGGATATTGCTGCAGCCGGCTGTTCCAGTAGCCCATCAGGATCACCTCCGCGGCGACGCCGAGCACCCAGTAGATAGCGATCTGTAATCCATTGTAGCCCGCCGCTTGCAGGTAGAGGCTGAAAAAGCCGTAGTAGGCGCCGTGCGAGAGTTGCATCAGTGTACCAATCAACAGCAACAGATAGAAGCTGCGTGGGAAGGGGGTGATCTGCTCTTGGCGCCGATGGTGAATACGCGGAAAACCGCGTGTGGCGAGGGCGACGATGAGCATCAGCAGGGCGAGGATCAGTGGCAACCACTGCATCGCCTGTAGGAGCCAGAGGCCACCGGCCAGTGAGGTGATGATAAAACCGATCGAACCCCACAGTCGTAAGCGTCCATAGTCACCTTGTCGGGATTCAGAGAGGGTGATTGAAAGCGCATCTGTGATCGGCAACATCACTGCCCAGCAGATGCCGAAGAGCAGGATGGTCGGCGTGAGCCAGGCCAGCGCCGATGAGTAGCCGATCATCATCGCCCCGAGTGCCGCACAGAGGGCGGTGGCGATGGTGAAGCGGTGCACATAGCGCGGCGATTTTGCATCCAGCAGGTGGCCGATCCATGGTGGCGCAATCATCTTGGCCAGTGCCAGCAAGCCGGTGAGAAAACCGATCTGCGCGGCGGTTAGCCCCTGCTGACTGAGGTAGATCGGAAAGTAGGGGAGAATCAACCCCATGGCCGCAAAGTATGCGCCGTAAAACAGGCGAATATGGTGCAGGGTGCGGATGGTGATCATGCCAGCACACTGGCTGCAATGGCATCGGCCAGCGGCAGACCGGTGGTGGTGAGCGAGATGTTCTCTATCGCAACAGCCAGCATGCCCCGCTGCTGCCACGGCTGAAGATCGGCGCGAAAAGTATCCCATGGATCGAAACCGAAGCGGGATTGGAAGTCGGCGCGGTTGATACCCGTTTGACGCCGTAGGCCGAGCCAGCATGCCTCGCGCGCAGCCTCGTCGCAGCTCAACTGCTCCTCGTTATGGATGGCATTCGCCTGCTGCGGGTTACTTGCAAGCATGGCGCGGATGTAGGTCGCCGGTTGACGCAGATTGCTGTAGCGGGTGATGCCGCCGTCTTCACTGGCATGATCCCATTTGCCGGCGGCACCGGCGCCGATGCCGATGTAGTCGTGATAGAGCCAGTAGCTGTCATTGTGGCGGCAGTGGCAGTCGGGGCGGGCGTAGTTGGAGATCTCGTAGGGGTGGTAGTCGGCCTGCGCGAGTCGTTCGCGGGTGGCAAAGAGCATGTCGATGGCCAGCTCGTCATCGGGCAGCGGCAGCGGCGCGCGGGCATGGGTGACGGCGAGCTTGGTGTGCGGTTCGACGGTGAGTTGATAGCAGGAGAGGTGTTCCGGTGCCAGATCGATCGCCTGTTGCAGCGAATCGAGCCACGCCGCCATTGGTGGGTTCCTATGCTCGGTCATTGGTAAGCCGTACATCAGATCGAGATTGAGCTGCTCAAAACCGGCTGCGCGCGCGGTCTGCACCGCGTGGATGATCGCTTCGCGGCTGTGGATGCGCTCCAACCAGGCGAGTTCCTGATTGTGAAAACTCTGCGCACCGATGGAGAGGCGATTGACGCCGGCGGCGCGGTAGCCGCGAAAGTGTGCCGCATCGACGGTGCCGGGATTGGCTTCGAGACTGATTTCACAGGCGGGGTCGAGGCTGGCGTGTTGGTCGGCTGTCTGAATGACCGCCGCAATCAGTGCCGATGGCGCCAACGAGGGGGTGCCGCCGCCGAAAAAGATGCTGTCGATGCGGCGGCCGGCAAACATCGGTGTGGCCAGCCAAGCGCGCAGTTCCGTGATCAGCGCCTGTTGGTAGCCGGCCCAGTCGGGCGCGGATTGAACATGGGAGTTGAAATCGCAGTAATGGCATTTGTGCACACAGTAGGGGATGTGCACATAGAGGTGGAGCGGTGAGGGCATGGAAACGCGCGCGGTCAGGTGTAGGCGAGCCACTCCTGATGTGCTGCGCTCCGGCCATGCACGACGTCGAAATACTGCTTCTGCAACACTGCGGTGATCGGGCCGCGTGAGCCGCTGCCGATGGTACGGCCATCGAGTTCGCGGATCGGGGTCACCTCGGCGGCGGTGCCGGTGAAGAAGGCTTCGTCGGCGACATAGACCTCGTCGCGGGTGATCCGTTTTTCGCGTACTTCATAGCCCGCCTCTT
>JALUXN010000285.1 GCA_027018975.1 Mariprofundaceae bacterium
GAAGGCTCAAACAACAAGATCAAAACCATCCACAAAACAGCTTATGGATACCGTGACTTGGAATTCTTCAAACTCAAAATCCTCTCAATGCACGAGACCCGAAAGGATGCATTTTCCGGATGAACCAAAAATACCTGAATTCATGATGGGAGCTGAATAGTTACAATCAATCAAGCCCTTCGTGATCGGCCGCAAGAACTGGCTCTTCTGCAACAGTGCCAGCGGGGCGGAGGCCAGCGCAGTCATCTACTCACTCCTGCAATCCACCAAGGTCAACAAACTACCACTGAACCAATGGCTGACCCACGTCCTAGAGCAGCTCCCCCGCTGCACCACCGATGAGCAGCGGAAAATGCTGCTACCACATCGCTTCGATACGGAACTGCTCAAGAAAAATTAGCCGGCGACGCGTACCCCCTGTTGGTTTGACGCTTACATTTCTGTTGGCTAGCAGGCGTAAATTTGTAGCGTGCGCGGATGCGATTGAGTAAAGAGTTTCGAGCACAATTTTCACAACATGAGATGCGTACCCATGGGCGGAAGAATGGTTTTGTGACCATGGGGCAGGAGGCGCGCTTGTTGAAATGGCTGCCGCGGATCGGTTTGCCCAAGGGGCGTCGTTTGGCGGATGCCGGTATTCCTGATGACGCGCCGGTGGTGATGGAGATCGGTTTCGGTAATGGCGATTTTCTGGTGTATCTGGCCAAGCAGAATCCCGATTGGACGCTGGTGGGCGTGGAGATTTATCTGCCGGGCGTGGCTAAGGCGGTGGGGCGGTTGGAAGATGCCGGTGTGATCGAACGCTGTCGGATCACCCAGCTGCCGGCGCAATATGTCTTGACACATCAGGTGGCTGCGGGGCAGTTGGATGGCATCTATATCAACCATCCCGATCCGTGGCCGAAGCCACGCC
Organism: Mariprofundaceae bacterium; assembly: GCA_027018975.1. GTDB lineage: Bacteria > Pseudomonadota > Zetaproteobacteria > Mariprofundales > Mariprofundaceae > Mariprofundus. Next base: position 914 of record JALUXN010000285.1, read on the forward strand.
ACCACAAGCGCCGCATTGTACAAAAAGATTTTGCTGCATTGATGGTCAGTCGCTTAAAGCCGGGTGGGTTTATCAAACTGGCTTCGGATATTGAAGCACTGGCGGAGTGGATGCGTGAAATTCTTGATGCCACACCCGGGCTAACCAATGTCGCTGGCGGCGGTGGCTATGTTGCGCGCGAGCAGAATCGTCCGCTGACCAAGTTTGAGCAGCGGGGGATTGATGCGGGGCGTGAGAGCTATTTTCTTCATTATGTGAGAGAGGAGTCAGATGTCTGAGATGAATCATCCACTGCAACAACTCTATCAGGCTGTGTCGGAGCGTGTGTTGGGGCAATCGCGTTTGATCAACCGGATGCTGATCGCCTTGTTGGCGGATGGACACCTGTTGGTGGAGGGCGCACCGGGGCTGGCTAAGACGCGGGCGATCAAAGTGCTGGCAGAGGGTTTGGAGGGTGACTTTCACCGCGTTCAATTCACCCCTGATCTGCTTCCCTCCGATTTGACCGGCACCGAGATCTATCGACCGCAGGATGGCACGTTTCATTTTCAACGCGGGCCGCTGTTTCACAATCTGGTTCTTGCTGACGAGATCAATCGCGCACCGGCGAAGGTGCAGGCGGCACTCTTGGAGGCAATGGCGGAGCGTCAGATCACTGTCGGCAAGGTTTCGCACCGTTTGCCGAAGCTTTTTCTGGTCATGGCGACGCAAAATCCGATTGAGCAGGAGGGGACTTACCCGCTGCCGGAGGCGCAGCTGGATCGTTTCTTGATGCATGTATCGATCGACTATCCCGATGCGGCCACCGAGAAGCAGATCCTCGAGCTGGCTCGCCGTGAAATGGGCGATGATACGTCAGATCTAGAGGCGTCGCCGCCACTGGTGCGTCAACATGATCTTTTTGCCGCGCGACAGGCCGCGATGGGGCTACATATGGCTGCGCCGCTGGATGATTATCTTGTTCATCTGGTGATGGCGACCCGGCAGCCGGCACAGTACAGCAGCCGATTGGCCAATTGGATTCAATACGCAGCCAGCCCACGCGCAACGATTGCGCTGGATCGTTGCGCGCGCGCCCATGCTTGGTTGGCGGGGCGTGATTATGTGTCGCCCGAAGATATTCAGGCAGTGGCGCCGGATGTGTTGCGCCACCGGCTGCTGCTCAGTTTTGAGGCGGAAGCGGCTGGTGTGAGTCGTCATGATCTGATTCGGGAGTTGCTGCAGGTGGTCGCGGTACCTTGATCAGAGCACTGATCCAGCCGCCGATATGGGCGATCTCCTGCTGGCAGAGTTGGTGCGCCATGGGGTAGCTGTGCCATGTGACCGGGTATTGGTGCGCCAGCAGTGTGCGCCGCGCTTGATCTCCCAGTGCATAGGGTACGATTGGATCCTCCACGCCATGCGCCATGAAGATGGGGGTGGTGTGACTGGCAGTCTGCCAAGCTGCAGCCTCCTCCGGTAACAGCAGATAGCCGGAGAGGGCGATGATGCCACCCAGCGGCTGCGATTGGCGCAGGCCGATATAGAGTGCCATGGCAGCGCCCTGTGAGAAGCCAGCGAGGATGATGCGTTGCGGGGCAATGCCGCGCATGATTTCACGATCAATCAGCATTTGAATCTCGCCTGCTGAACGGATGATGCCGTCACGGTCATGCGCCAGGCTGAGATCGCTGTGCCGGATGTCATACCATGCTGGCATGATATAACCGCCATTGATGGTGACAGGCATGGTTGGTGCGTACGGGAAGATGAAGCGGATCGCATCGCCTGCATCACCAAGCCCCAGCTGTGGCACAATCGGCTCGAAATCGTGACCATCAGCGCCGAGGCCATGCAGCCAGATGATGCTGGCGTCGGGCGTTTCGCTACGTTCGATGGTGATCGCGGGGAGGGGGTGCCGATTCATGGGCGTATGTTGCCTGAAGATTTGCTTTCTGTCCTATCTGCTTTGTGGTTCAATGTCGCAATGAGTCATTCAGTTCTACCTGTCGCAGATCGAGGCCATCTGCATATTCTCGGCATCTGTGGCACCGCGATGGCTGCCATTGCGGCTTTGGCTAAAGCGCAGGGGTGGCGTGTGAGCGGCTCCGATGCCGGGGTCTATCCGCCGATGTCCGACTATTTGCAGGGGCTCGGCATCGAGATTGCCCCCTATGCTGCGGCCAATTTGGAGCCGAAGCCGGATCTCTGCCTCATCGGTAATGCGATGAGTCGTGGGCATATCGAGGTGGAGGCGATTCTCGATCGGGGGCTTGCCTATACCTCGGGGCCGGCGTTTGTCGGCGACTATCTGCTGCCGGGTCGGGATGCATGGGTGGTCGCGGGAACACATGGTAAAACCAGCACCGCATCGCTGCTCGCCTTTGTGCTCGATCAGGCCGGTTTGATGCCCGGATTTTTGATTGGTGGCGTGCCGGAGGATTTTGCTGGCGGCGCGCGGCTGGGGCGGGATGGCGCGCCTTTTGTGCTCGAGGGGGATGAGTACGACACCGCGTTTTTCGATAAGCGGAGTAAGTTTCTTCACTACCATGCCCGCACCCTGATTATCAACAACATCGAGTATGATCATGCCGATATTTTTCCCGATCTGGCGGCGATTCAGCAGCAGTTTCACCATCTGATTCGCACTGTGCCGGCCAGTGGCTGCCTGATTGCGAATGCCGATGATGCCAATGTCTCGGAAACCTTGGCGCGCGGTTGCTGGACACCGGTGACCTACTTCGCCCGTTATCCGCATTCTGATGCGCGCTGGCAATGGCAGCCGTTACGCGACGATGGGAGCGCATTTCGTCTGTATCGAGACGGCGAGGTGGTGATGAAGATCAAGTGGCAGATGATCGGCGTGCATCATATTGGCAACGCCTGTGCGGTTGCAGCGGCGGCGGCTCAGGCGGGCGTGGCACTGACAGACATTGCCGCAGCGCTGCAACGCTTTGGCGGTGTGCGGCGACGGATGACGCTGGTGGGAGAGGCGTGTGGCGTGAAGGTGTTTGATGATTTCGCGCATCATCCCACTGCGATTCGCGCCATGGTCGCAGCTGCCCATGCGCAACTGCGTGGGCAAACAGCGAGCGGGCGCCTATGGGTGGTGGTTGAGCCACGCTCCAACACCATGCGCAGCCGTATCCATCAACAACGCTTGCCCGACTGCTTTGCGGGTGCCGATCGTGTTGTTTTCGCTGCTCCGACCAAGCGGAACCTTCCGGACGATGCGCTGCTGGATGTCGATTGGGTGTGCCGGCAGATCGGCTCACATGCGACTGCTTTTCATGATACAGCTAGTATTGTGAGCCATATCGTAGCCGACGTTGCGCCCGGTGATCACCTATTGGTTCTCTCCAATGGCGGCTTTGAAGATATCCATCACCGTCTGCTCGATGCGGTTGCTGCCGAGTTGGCGGAGCCGTAGCGAGCGCCTATCGTTTTTTATGCTTGATTGAGAGTGTCAGATCAGAGTAGTTCCACCGCTTTGGCAGCCAGTCGGGAGCGCTCGCTCGCTTTCAGGGCGATATGCCCGGCATGCTCCCAGCCCGCGAAGGCGGAGACGGCCTGTGTGAGACCGTTGGTGTGGGCGGTAAGATAGGGGGTGTCGATCTGCGCATTGTTGCCGAGGATAATCAGTTTGGAATCCTCGCCCATGCGAGTGACGATTGTTTTCATCTGGTGCGGGGTGAGATTCTGCGCTTCGTCAACGATCAACCAGGTCTTGGTGAAGGTGCGTCCGCGGGCGTAGGAGAGGGCAGCGATTTCGATGCGGTGTTGGCCGAGCGTGTCGGAGAAGTTTTGCGCTTCGTCGCCTAGGAGAATGGAGAGGTTGTCGGTGATCGCGCCCATCCATGGCTCCAGTTTTTCCCGTTCGCTACCGGGTAGAAAACCGATATCCTGACCCATCGGCACGGTGGCGCGGGTGACTAAAATCTTGTCATACAGCCCCATGTCGAGCGTCTGATGCAGGCCGGTGGCCAGTGCTAGCAGGGTCTTGCCGGAGCCTGCTAAGCCCATCATGGCGACCAGATCGAGGTCGGCATCCATGAGTAGGTTCATAGCCATGTTCTGCTCGATGTTGCGCGCCTGTACACCCCAGACAGCGTGGCGTTCGTGGCGGTAGGATGTGATATCGAGCAAGTGAACGCGCCGATCTGCGTCAATTTGGGCGCAGCGCATGGCAACCTCCCGCTCGCCGGGCAGGATCACGAAACTGTTGCGATGGGGTAGTGGCATCGACTCCGGCCAGCTGACGATGAAATGGTTTCCGTGCTGCTGTTCGATGTTCTCCAGTTGTTCGGCCATGGTTGCCCATGTATTGTGATCTAGGCGCACTTTTCCGCTTGGCAGGATGGAGAGATCACTGACTACACGGTCAGAGCGGTAATCTTCACTTTTCAGGCCGAGCGCCCGCGCCTTGATGCGCAGGTTGATATCCTTGGAGACAAGGATGACGTGGCGTTCCGGGTGTTGCTGTTGCAGCGACATGGTGACTGCGATGATGCGGTTGTCACCACTGCCTTTGGAGAGTGAATCGGGGAGCAGTGCCATGGCGCGGTGGTTGAGTTCGAAGAAGAGTCGTCCACCACCGGGTAGCGGGCAGCCTTTGGAGAGATCGTCGCAGTTGAGGCTGAGCTCATCGAGCTGCCGCGAGGCTTCGCGCACGTTGCGCGCCAATTCATCGAGCCCTTTTTTGACGTGATCCATCTCTTCCAATACCACAATCGGCAGCACCACATCATGCTCGTCAAACTGCTGCAGGGCATTGGGATCGTGAATCATGACATTGGTGTCGAGGATGTAGATTTTGCGCGTGGATTGTGGTGTCAATCGAGACTCCTTGATGGCTTTTTGCGCATGCTAACAAGAGTGCTTGACAGCGTCTCTAAGCACGTCATTATTCGCGCCGTTCGCGGGTATAGCTCAGTTGGTAGAGCGCGACCTTGCCAAGGTCGAGGTCACCGGTTCGAGCCCGGTTACCCGCTCCAGATCGAAGGGGTCCATGTGACCCCTTCTCCTTTCTGAACGTTTCTGTCATCCTAGTCGATCGACCAAGATGATGCTGAAATGAGAATGGCAGGGTGGCTCAGTGGTACGGCGGAGGACTGCAAATCCTTTTTTCGCGAGTTCGATTCTCGCCCCTGCCTCCATTTCATCCCTAACCGCAAACAAACACAGGGTCATCGCGTAAACAAGTGCTCTTTCTGAGGGGGTAAACACAGGGTGCGCTGACGCCAGCAGCATGAACCCTAATTTCGAACCACCATCTGATTGGGTGTTTGAAGGCTGTACGTGTTCATGTGCAGCAGCACATTGCGCGTGTTCGCCTTGCTATCGAACAATCCATGGGCGATCTGAATAGCGACTCAGGTCGCGTTCCGAACACCCAACGTTTGAGTAACAAAATGGTAGACTCGCCATTTTGTTACTCAAGAGTTACGTTCTGTGCATTCTAAGGTGGAATCCAACCTTGAAATGCAAAGGATAAAGTGAGCCTTGGATCATTTTATGGTGAAACTCGCACACAAGATCGCGAATGGCTTGGAATGGTCGGGGTGAGAGGATTCGAACCTCCGGCCTTACCGTCCCGAACGGTACGCGCTACCAGGCTGCGCCACACCCCGAATTTCCTATGGAAATATGATCTATTCTACTTATTTTTAGATGCGCCGATGAGCGGAGAAATCTGCGAGATCGGCCAGTAATTTGCAAACTGCGCTATCATCATCTGGCAATAGCGATTTGGCGCGCGAAGCGTAATCGTTTGCGCGCTGCATGGCAAAGGTTGATCCCCCGGCGGCTTCGACACGTTCACGCACCCATGATTTGTCATCGTCCGCGTAGCCGCCGCGCTCAGC
>JALUXN010000286.1 GCA_027018975.1 Mariprofundaceae bacterium
CAAACCACCCCCGATTATCAGGGCGGTGGCGACATAGCACAGGGCTGTATGCCGGTAGCACGATAGCAGTGAACAGCGATGCTTCGATCGACAAGGGTTGGAACGCATCAAGGACAAGGCTGATCCACCCGCATCGATGCACGCGATGGAATCATCCACCGCAGCCTCGCCAGCGAAACCGCGCCTCGCCATATCTGCGATGGGGAGCGATCGCTGCCCGAGATTACCACCGGCGTCTTATAGCCGGCAGCCTGCAGCAGCGATGCGTGTGGTTGATCTGCGTAAGTATCGTTTGCGAGGCGGAGGCAGGCGCTATCCAAATGCCACAGGATGTAGGCATGACCATAAAAAAACGCATGTTAATCAATGCAATACATGATGAAGAAAGCCGTGTTGCCATTATCGAGGGTGACTATCTCCAGGAGCTGGAGATCGAATCGGCGAATAAAGTTGTCACCAAAAGCAATATCTACAAAGGCAAAATCACCAAGATAGAGGGGAGCCTGCAGGCCGCCTTTGTCGAGTATGGTGCGGCGCGCCAGGGCTTCCTGCCGATCGGTGAAATCCATCCCGATTACTGGAAAAACGGCGTCGATAAAAGCGCCAACCCGCGCAATCTCTCCATTCAGAACATTTTGGAAGGGAAACAGGAGATTCTGGTGCAGGTGGTCAAAGAGGAGCGCGGCAACAAAGGCGCGGCGCTGACCACCCATATCTCACTGGCCGGCCGCTATCTGGTGCTTAGCCCCAACACGCCTCGTGGCGGCATCTCGCGCAAACTCTCTGACGAGGCGCGGCGTCATATGAAGCAGATTCTCAAACAGCTGGAAGTGCCCGATGAGATGGGGCTGATTATCCGCACCGCCGGCAAGGATCAGACCCTCGAGGCGTTGCAGCGCGACTATCAATATCTGCGCCGCCTCTGGGATGAGATTCGTATCAGCAGCGAACAGACATCTTCGCCGGCGCTCATCTATCTGGATGGCGATCTGGCCACGCGCGCCATTCGCGATCATTTCTCCGATGATATTGATGAGATTTGGGTCGATAATCACGAGGTCTATACGCGCACCAAATCATTTGTGCATGCCGTGCTGCCCGGCAAAGAGAAGCTGGTCAAACTCTATCGTGGCAAGAAACCGCTCTTTCGCCATTACGGCATTGAACCGCAGTGTGAGGAGCTGCACCAGCGTGAGATACGGCTGCCGTCGGGCGGCTCGATTGTTCTCGATCCCACCGAGGCGTTGACCGCCATCGACATCAACTCCGGTCGTTCCACCAAGGGCAAACATATCGATGACACGGCGCTGGCCACCAATCTCGAAGCAGCCGAAGAGATTGCCCGTCAACTACGCATCCGCGATATCGGCGGTTTGATTGTCATCGACTTCATCGATATGGCCAACCGCAAACATGGCCAGCAGGTCGAAGAGGTGCTGCGCAAAGCGTGCAAAGGCGACAAGGCGCGTATTCAGTTCGCCCGCATTTCGCGTTTCGGGCTGCTGGAGATGTCCCGTCAGCGGCTGCACCCCTCCATGCGTGAAACGACGACTCAGGAGTGCCCGCGCTGTCAGGGCAAGGGCTCTATCCGCACGGTTGATTCCATGGCGCTGCAGATGCTCACCCGCATGGAGGATTGGGCGGAACGCGGCAAGAAGCCGACGCTGGTTGTGCAGGTACCATCCGATACCGGCGAATATTTGATGAACCACAAACGCGATTACATCGCGCGCATTGAAGATGGCTATGAGGTGCAGATTACCCTGCAGATCCGTCCTGATCTCAATATCCCGCACTACCGCATCGAACGACAGTGGACGGAGAACAACCAGCAGCGTGTCGAGGTGCTGGAAGACACCGCCAAGCGGGTGAAACCACCGCGCGCCAGCCGCAAGATGAAACCGATGAAGCCGATTGTCGGTATCCCGACACCGGTACCGCCGGCTGCAGCGGAATCGACACCTAGCAAAGCGGCTAAGAAGAAAGAGAACCCGATCAAGGCGATTATCAATCTGCTCATCGGCAAGAAGAAACCGGGCAGTGACACGACTGCAGCGGCTGCAGCACAGGGCGCAACAGAGCCTGCTAATTCGCAGAACGACACAAATTCAAGCAGCGAGCAGAGCAAACCCTCGCGCCCGAAACGGCGTAGACGCAACAACCGCAACCGCAGAGGTGGTGGCCAGAACCAAGGTGGTCAACAGTCAAGCGAGCAGAACAACGCCCAGCAGCGCGATAAGGCTGAACGTAACGAAGCCAACCAGGATCAAAGCAGTACCACGCAGGCCAATAACAGCAGCGAGGCGGCAAGCGGTGAAGTCAAAAAACGTCGCCGCAGACGCCGGCGCAGAAAGCCCGCCGCGCAGGGCAGTGGCAATCCACAAGAGCGCAGCGCTCAGGATAGCACTGCAGAAAACGGCACGGCAGACAAACCAGCGCGTGAGCCTCGCGCCGAGCGTCACTCCCATGAATCAAATGACCATGCCTCGAAGAGTCGCGCATCAAACAGCGGCGAATCAACGTCAAGCAAGCCAAAAGGCGACAGTGCACCGCGCCCAGCCAGCGAAGCGAGTCGTCAACATGGCGCTGCCAACAGCGGCGCAGCGGCGCTAGCGCAGCCGAAGCAACAGGCGGCCGATTCCGCAGGTGAGTAGCAGTAAGCCGGCAGAGCAGCTGACATTCACCATTACTGCCGATGACGATGGCAAACGGGTCGATGCTGCGCTTACGGCAGCAAGCGGCCTGAGCCGCAACCATCTGCAGCAGCTGATCAAAGATGGCCGACTCATCTCTCTCACCACCAGTCATCCGCTTACGCAACCGTCGCGGCGGGTGGTTGAGGGGGAGCGGTATCGGCTGGAGATCCCAGCGCCAACTCCGCTCACCCTCACGCCGGAGAATATCCCGCTCGATATTCTCTATGAGGATGATGACCTGATCGTCGTCAACAAGCCGGCCGGTATGGTGGTGCATCCCGCGCACGGTCATGATCACGGCACACTGGTGCATGCGCTGCTCCATCACTGTACGCATCTATCCGGCATCAACGGCGCCGAGCGACCCGGTATTGTGCACCGGCTCGACAAAGAGACATCCGGCAGTCTCGTTGTCGCCAAGAGTGAGCAGGCGCACCGCCGCCTGAGTGAGATGTTCGCCCGCCATGATCTCAACCGCCAATATCTTGCTTGGTGCCGTGGTAATCCCAACTGGCATCAGCGCACCATCGAAGCACCCATCGGACGCCATCCGCAGCAGCGCCAGAAAATGGCCATTCACCCGCAGGGGCGCATGGCGATCACCCACGCCGAGATCGAACAGCATCTCGGTCCATTCTGCCGTGTGCGGCTCACCCTGCACACCGGTCGCACCCACCAGATCCGCGTCCACCTCTCCGAGCAGCGCCTGCCGCTGATCGGCGACGCACTCTATGCGCGCAACTACAACCCCGGTGCCGACATTCCCGAACCGAGCCGCAGTGCGATTCAAGCCTGTCAACGGCAAGCGCTGCATGCTGTGCTACTGGCCTTTCGCCATCCAATCAGTGGAGAGCCACTCTCCTTCCATACACCGCTACCAGCCGATCTGCACCGTCTCGATCAAGCGCTGCAGCAGAATTATGGGTGACGCTGCCGTTATTGCGGCAGCGCAGTTGAATCGACTCGGATTTACCGCCTTTTTTACCCGTCGCGGTGACCGTTTTGACTTCTCCCCCGAGCAGCCGGAGTGTGACGAAAATTTGCGCCACCTTACCCGCATCACCGGCTGCCCGCAGCCGCATCAAGCGATTCAGACGCATCAGTGCGGAGCGCTCTGGTGTGCCGGTGACGGCTCTATGCATCGTGTGTCGGCCGATATTCTGTTGAGCGATGCCAAGCGGTGTGCGGTAGCTGTGCGCAGCGCCGACTGTCTGCCGATTCTGTTGGCGGATGTGCGTCTCCATCGTGTTGCCGCCATCCATGCCGGCTGGCGAGGTACGGCGGCAGCTGTCGCTTGCATTGCTGTGCGTGCGCTGCTTGCACGCGGTTCGCGCGTTGAAGATCTGTATGCTGCGATGGGGCCGTCTATCGGTCGCTGCTGTTTCCGTATCGATACAGCCACGGCGCAGGCTTTGTGTGCACACACTGCGGCGGCAGCGCAGTACATCCACCCTGCTGATGGCTCGCAATGTTATGCCGATCTTGCTGCCATCAACCGCCTGCAACTGCGTTTGGCGGGCGTTGCCGGGCAGCAGATCGAACAGCTCGGTGACTGCACCTACTGCCATCCATCTGAGTTTTTCTCCTATCGCCGCGAAGGGGCGCAAGCCGGCCGCCACCTTGCCGTTGTCGCCACCCCTTGAAGCACGTATGGTTCGCGCCATGATAGCCCTGCGTATGCTTTTTACCCTCTCTCTAATGGCGCTGCTGTTGACCAGTTGCGCCAAGGATGAGCAAAAATTCGCCAACGAGCCGGAGAAGGAGTATCAGCAGGCCATCGCCGATCTGAAGGCGGGCAAATATGCCGATGTCGATCTGCATCTCTCCAAATTCAGTGCCAAATATCCATACAGCAAACATGCCACGCAGGCCGAGCTGTTGCGCATTTTTGCTGCCTATAAAAACAAAGAGTTTGTGCTCTCTGAAACCCTGAGTAAGGAGTTCATCAATCACCACCCCTCCCACGCCAGTGTTGATTATGCCAAATATATGCTGGCGATGAGCTACTACCGCGAACGGCTGGCACCGGAAAAAGATCAGACCATGACCCACAACGCCATTGATGCCTTCGAGCGGCTGATCCGTGAGCATCCCAATAGCCAATATGCCGATGATGCCAAGTCGCATCTGCAACGCTTGGTGGATGCGCTGGCCAAGCATGAACTCACTGTCGGGAAGTTTTACTACGATAAGGCGCGCTATGTTGCCGCCAGCAATCGCTTTTTAGAGATTGTTAAATCCTACCAGACATCCGCCTCGATCGAGGAGGCGCTCTATTATCTGGCCAGCAGCTATCACCGTATGGGGCTGAAAAAAGATGCCCGCGAGATCGCGATTCTGCTGCAGCATAACTACCCTAAGAGCAGCTGGGCACCCAAGACCAACCCCTATCTGTAACGCAGCGGATTCGTGTCTCCGCGCGCTCAGGAAGATGGCGAGTTAGAGATGATGGGATGCATGCTTCAAATGTAGCCATGGGCTTGTTACGCTTCGTTCACCCCGCCGGTTGGCACGGGGTGGCCGGTTGGCGCCGGGGCTCGTATCAAACAGATAGTTATCTCCGAATGATGCTATCGGGGATCCACGTGATCGATGCGTCAGTGGCGTAGGAAAGCAGATGATTGCAGGCTGTTCACAACGGCTGAGGAACTTTCAAGGATGGAATCATGTGGGTTCAACATGAGATAACACTCAACGCTTATCCGAGAGGCTTCCATCTCATTACCAACGATATTATTCGGGCGACTCCTGAAATTAAACGCATCTCTGTGGGGCTGCTGCATATCTTTATCCAGCACACTTCAGCCTCTTTAACAATTAACGAAAACGCCGATCCGGATGTGCGTCACGATATGGAGGCGCATTTCAATCACTTTGTGCCAGCCAATCAGCCCTACTATCGACATCTACTGGAGGGTGCTGATGATATGCCTGCGCACATCAAGGCGTCGTTGCTCGGCAGCAGTGTAACGGTGCCGATTTGCAATGGGCGGTTGGCGCTCGGGACATGGCAGGGGATCTATCTGGGCGAGCACCGTGATCACGGTGGGGCGCGGACGGTGTTGGTGACCCTGCAGGGTGCGTGAAGTCCAAATGATGCGCGGGTCGCACTTGACCGTTTTCACTTCAGTTTCCACCACCATCCAACGATGGTAACTACTCAGCTACATGCTGAAACGGTTCGCATCGCCGTTTACATCTCCGGCCACGGTTTCGGTCATCTGGCGCAGATGGCGCCGGTGCTGCAGCGGCTGCAGGCGTTGCGGCCAGATACTCGTTTCCTGCTGCGCTGTGCGTTGCCGGCTGATGAGATTGTGGCGCGGCTCGGCTTTGATCGTGATGTGGAGATTGTCGGTGGCGCGGTCGATGTCGGCGTGGTGCAGCATAGCGCCATCCGCGAAGACCGAGCCGCCAGCATTGCCGCGCTGCGCGATTGGCTGGCGCAGATGCCGGAGCAACTGGCGCGCGAACAGGCGATACTACGCGATTTTGCTGCCGATCTGGTGCTTTCGAATATCTCGCCGCTCGCTTTTCCGGCGGCAGAGGCGTTGGCGATCCCTTCACTGGCGCTGGCGACGCTGGATTGGCACGCCATCTATCGCCACTGGCTGGATGCCGATGATCCGGCGCTGGCGCGCCTTGCGGCGGCTTACAGTGGCTGCGATCTGCTGCTCTCACCGCCGATGGCAATGGATATGGCAGCCTTTCCAAGGCGGGAGTCGATTCCACTGATTGCCAGTCGCCCGCAGGCGATTGGTGCGTCGCAGTTGGCTGGCTTGCAAGCGGATGGTGGGCGCAAACGGGTGCTGGTGCTCTTTGGCGGCTGCGGCAATCCGCCCTTCGATCTCTCGGCGCTGGCGGCAATGGATGAGTGGCTGTTTCTGCTGCCGATGCCGGGCGATGGTGGTGATCCCGGCGTGGCCGAGAATGTGCGCTATGTGCAGTTTTCCAGCCAGTTGCGGGCGGTGGACCTCTTGCCGCATGTTGACCTGCTGCTCTGCAAGCCCGGC
>JALUXN010000287.1 GCA_027018975.1 Mariprofundaceae bacterium
TCATCCGTATCCCCCTGCAGGTGACCCAGATCAGCCAGCGATGCCAGCGCGATCCCGTCCGGCAGATCAGCGCGGCGAAATGGCATGGTGGTGATTGCCGCGTCACTCATGCAGCCACACCTCCAGTTCATCACCCTTGGCGAGCACGGAGAGCAGCGGCGGCTGTTGTCGGATCACCCAGCCGGAGCCGTGCACCTTCAGGTGCAGGCCATGACGGGTGGCAAAGCGGCGCACTTCGCGCAGTGACATGCCGGCCAGTGTGGCCGGCTGCAGATCGGCCTGATCGGCAATCGCCATCGTCTGCCACGCACCATCGTGTTCACCCTGATTGGGCTGCTGCGCCGAAACGCCCAGATAGGGGAGCGCGTTCTCGACGATGTGGCGGAAGATCGGCGCAGCCACCTGCCCGCCATAGATACTCTTCTGCGGCTCATCGACCAGCACCACGACCACCAGCTGCGGATCATCGATCGGCGCAATGCCGGCAAACACCGCATTGTACTTGTCTTTGCTGTAGCCGCCGTGGTGATTCGGTTTTTGCGCCGTGCCCGTCTTACCGCCGACCCGATAACCGACCGGCACCGCCTTGTGACCGGTACCATCCTCACCGGTGGCCGCCTCCAGCATCCGCAGCACCGCCCGATCCACGGCCGGACTGATCACCCGCCGCGCAGCATGTTGCCCCAGCTGATCGACAAACAGGCTCGGCCGCACATAGCGACCACCATTGGCCAACACGGAAAATGCCGTCGCAAGTTGCAACGGCGTGACAGCGACTCCCTGCCCGAATGCGATATTGGCTGTTTCGACCGGCCCCCAACGTTCGGGGCGTAGCACAATGCCGGGCGACTCTCCACTCAAGCCGGTGCCGCTGCGTTGCCCAAAGCCGACCTGCTCGAGCAAATCGTAGAGCGCATCGGAGCCTACATCGAGCGCCATCTTGGCCGCGCCGATATTGCTGGAGTGCACCAGTACACCGGTGACATCGAGCCAGCCGAGTTTGTGATCATCATGAATCGTATAGTCGGCGACATGCATCATGCCGTTTTCGCAGAACACCTTGGTCGTCGGCTTCCAGCGACCCGACTGCAGCGCTGCAGCGATGGTAAACGGCTTCATGGTTGAGCCCGGCTCGAAGACATCGGTAATGGCGCGGTTACGCCACTGGCCGGGATGGTAGTGACGGAAATTGTTGGGATTAAAGCCCGGCCAGCTGGCCATCGCCAAGATCGCACCATCCTTCGGCCGCATCACCACCACCGATCCGCCCTTGGCATGCTGGACGCGGATGCCCTCGGCCAGCGCGGCATAGGCGATACTCTGGATGGAGGCGTCGATGGTCAGCTGAATCGACTGACCCGGCTGCGGTTTGTGAATCCACACCCCGTTGGGCAGCAGATGACCACGCGCATCACGGCGCACCTGCAGCAGCCCCGGCTTACCGGTTAACTCCTTGTTCCACGTCCGCTCGATTCCCTCCAGTCCGCGCCCGTCGATACCGACAAAGCCCAGCAGATGACCGGTCTGCGGACCGAGCGGCTGATAGCGCTGCCACTCACTCTCCTGCCGCACGCCGGGGATATGCAATGCCGCCACCCGCTCAGCCACTGCCGGCGGCACCTGCCGCGCCAGCCAGACAAAGCCGTCGGTTCTGGAGAGTTTATGCAGCAGTTTCCCTCTGGAGATACCGAGTGCTGCCGCCAGCTTGTTCACATATTCAGGCGCCACATCGCCAGCAATCGCCGCAATCGACGGCACCTGCACACTCTCGGCCAGCACCCGCCCCTTCTGATCCAGAATCGCACCACGCGGCGCCATGGTCTGGTATTGGCGGACATGCTGCTTCTCGGCGAGCCCTTTCAGATGCTCGGACTGCATCCACTGCAGATCGACCGCACGCACGGCCAGCAGCACAATCCCCAGCGCCAGCAGCCCTGCCACCGCTTCGATGCGGCGACGCACATAGATCTGCGCCTTGTCGCGTTTGTTGCTCATGGGTGGATCACCTGCATCGGTGTCGGTGGTGCCATGCCGAGCTTCTGGCGCGCATAACGGCGCAGCCGTTCGGGGCGCATGAGGCTGGCGACCTCCAGTCGCAGTTTGCTGGATGACTGCGCAATCGCCTTCTCTTCGCTATGCAGCTGCTGCGACTCCAGCGCAATCTCGTTGCGCAGATGGGAGACCCATATCTGCGCCGCCGTCAGCAGGGCAATACCGATCGGTACGATCACCCACAAACGTCCCATCATCGCAGCCCGCCACTGTAGCCCGCCAAACGCGCCGACTCCGCCGCACTCAACCGCTCGGCGACACGCATCAACGATGAACGGCTGCGTGGATTCTCCGCCACCTCCGCCGCACTCGGCCGGATCGGTTTTTTCTGCAGCCAGCGCATGGTCGGTTGCTTGCCACACATGCAGACCGGCAGCTGCGGCGGACAGACGCAGGGGTGAACATGTGACTCGATCAGATCGCGCACGCGCCGATCTTCGCCGGAGTGAAAGGAGATCACCGCCAGCTTGCCGCCCGGCTGCAGGTGATCGATCGCCGCATGGATACCGGCATCGATCTGATCCATCTCGCCATTGACCCAGATGCGCAGCGCCTGAAAGGTGCGTGTCGCCGGATGGGTTTTGCCGTGGCGTGCGCCTTTGGGGACAGCGTGGAAGCAGATATTTTCGAGATCGGCAGTGGAGTGGAGGCGATCTTCGCGCTGCGCCTTGAGGATGGCGCGCGCAATGCGCTGCGCATAACGCTCGTCGCCGAAGCTGCGCAACACCGTCACCAGCTCGCGCTCGCTCACCCGCGCCAGCTTCTGCGCCAGCGGCATATCATGTTCGCTGTTCATGCGCATATCGAGCGGCCCATCGTGACTGAAGGAGAAGCCGCGCTCGGCACGATCCACCTGCGGCGAGGAGACGCCGAGATCAAAGCCGATGCCGCTCACCTGCGCCCACCCTTGCTGCGCCAGCGCCTCGCCCAGTTCGGCGAATTCGGCATGGATAATGGTGAAGCGGGGGTCGGATTGCGCCAGTTTTTCTCCCGCTGCAACAGCTTCAGGATCGCGGTCGAGGGCGAGCAGTCGTCCGCGTGGGGAAAGGCGGGCGAGCAGTGCGCGGCTGTGGCCGCCGCGTCCGAAAGTACAGTCGAGATAGCGGCCGTCGGGGTCGGAGAGGATGGCGTCGATGAAGGGTTCGCGCAGGACCGGGATGTGTTCGGGGTAGTCGTGTTCGGTGTGGCCGGATGCGCCGGATCGTTCGAGCTCGCCCACATCACAGATCCAGCTCAAAATCCTTCAAAGCCGCGAGATCCGCATCCAACTGCTTGTCCCAACTCGCTTTATCCCAGATTTCAAAGGTTTCACCGGTGCCGGCAAAGTGCACACAGCGCGCCAGCCCGGCATGCTCGCGCAATACGCCGGCGAGCAGAATCCGCCCCTGTCTGTCAGGCGAGAATGATTGTGACGGGGTGATCACGGCGCGGCGAAAGCTGCGGCGTAGGTTGGCCGGCATCTGACCGATTGCAGTTTGCAGGCGCTTCCATTCGCGCGTCGGATAGGCGACCAGGCAGGGGGTGTTGTGCGAACGGGTGATGATCAGCTGGCCATCGGCGTGGAAGGTTTTCAGCGCATCACGGAAGGCCGCCGGGATACTGACGCGCCCCTTCTCATCCATGTTATTGCTGAATTCGCCTTGAAACATGCCGTGTTATCCATCCCCGATCGGAGTGTGGCGTCATTCCCCACATTTCCCCACTAAATGCCAATAGTGTCCACAACAGGATGGGTGTCAACCCACTTTTTACCATTTTTTCGCACCATGACAGACTTAAAAATCGACCATCACT
The DNA here is from genome assembly GCA_027018975.1 of Mariprofundaceae bacterium. GTDB lineage: Bacteria > Pseudomonadota > Zetaproteobacteria > Mariprofundales > Mariprofundaceae > Mariprofundus. The sequence continues at coordinate 3,847 of JALUXN010000287.1, forward strand.
TGAACTGATAGCGCCTATCCCAGCGAAACAATTATAGATTCTGAATCTTCAACTTCGTGGGGAAATGTGGGTAGGGTTTGGCCATGCATGACGATGAGCAGCGCTTCTGGCGCGACAAACCGCTCGACGCACTCACCGATCGCGAGTGGGAGGCGCTCTGCGACGGCTGTGGTCGCTGCTGCGTGTGGAAATTTGAAGATGCCGATTCCGGCGAAATTCTCTACACCGATATCCGCTGTGCATCATTCGACGACAACCACTGCCGCTGCCAACACTACGCCGAGCGCAAAATGCGCGTGCCCGACTGCCTCGACATCCGCAGCTTCACCGATGCACAGTTTGCATGGCTACCGGAGAGCTGCGCCTACCGCCTCCGCCACGCCGGCAAACCGCTCTTCGACTGGCACCCCCTGATCAGCGGCGACCCGGCCAGCGTCCACCGCGCCGGCATCTCCCTGCAGCACAAAACCGTCTGCGGCGATCACTTCAGCGAAGCCGACATCATCCGCCACATCATCGACCCGGACGAGCCCGGCAACGATCACGCCGTTTGACTTCCCACCGGTGCTACTGAGAGTGGCGCCACATGACCCGTACCACTCGGCAGATCGCCCTACTGGCACTCCTCGTCACACTCGATCAACTCAGCAAATGGTGGATTGAACAGCCGCAGTTCACGCCATTCAGCTGCATTGATGGCTTGTTCAATATCGTCCGTGCGCACAATCCGGGCGTGGCATTTTCGATGTTTGCCGATCTGCCTGACAGTGTGCGTGTCGGCGCGCTGGTGGCTGTCACCGCGGCGATTGCCATCGGCGTCTTGATCTGGTGGCTGAAGGAGCGCCAGCGCGACGGCATCACCTCATGGCTGCTGGTGCTGATTATGGCCGGTGCCATCGGCAATATCTGGGATCGGGTACAGCTCGGCTACGTCGTCGATTTTCTCGACTGGTTCGTCACCATCGATGGCCAAGCCTACCACTGGCCGGCATTCAATCTGGCCGACAGCTACATCTCGGTGGCGGTCGTCCTGCTATTGGTCACGGGATTCAAAAAGAGCTGACTCAAGCGTCATCAGTCACCACTCGATCGTCAGCCCCTCGCGCGCCAGCGCCACCTCCGGCACAGCATGGCGCCGCTGCGTCACCGCCTCTTGGAACGCCGCCTCCAACGCATCATCGCTGCGCGTCGGCTCGTGGTGGGTAAAAAATAGCTGCTGCACACCCGCCTGCTCCGCCATGGTCAAGCAGCTGGCAAAAGTACCATGCCCCCACCCCTGTTTGGCCGGATACTCCGCCTCGGTGTAGGAGGCATCGGCAATGAGCATATCAACGCCACGAATCACATCGACAATGCCGGCATCCTTCTGCTCGATCAACGACTGATACATCTCATAAGCATCATCCTCCGGCGCGTAGATATTGCTGGAGGGTTCGTGATCGCCGGTAAAAAAGAGGGATTTGCCGCGACACTCAATGCGATAACCGAAATTCACCACCGGATGATTCATCAACACCGGCGTAATCGTCACATCCCCCAGCTGCACCGGCTCACGCTCCTTCAGTGGCCGGTAATCGACCTTGGCATTGAGCTCGCACTCGCGAATCGGGAAAAAACGATACTGCAGCTGCACCGAGAGAATATCCTCAATACTGCTCTGGGAGACCGGATCGCAAGCGCCATAAATGGTCACGCGATTATTCGGCACAAACAACGGAATAAAAAAGGGTAATCCCTGAATATGATCCCAATGCGAATGGGTATTGAAGATATGCGCATGCAGCGGAAAATGGTCAAACAGCGTCTGCGCCAGTGGAAAAATACCGCTACCGGCATCGAGAATAATCAGCTGCCCGTCATCGCTCCAGATCTCGATACAGGTCGTATTGCCACCATAGCGCACCGTCGCCGGCCCCGGCGAAGGGATCGATCCACGCACCCCGCGAAAACGTACCAACATGACTACCCTCCAACCACGCCCTGAATCTGCGCCACCTCATCGGGCAGATCCTGCAGACCGGCCAACAGCGTCGGCGCATCCGCCCCCAGCCGCGCCGCCAGCAGCGGCGAGAATGTACCGACATCGGGATTGCCGCCATCACCAATCGCCATCACCTTGACCAGATGGTTCGCCGCCGCAATCGTCACCGCCAGATCGGATGCATCCGCATGCAGCGACTCATAACCGCGAATCCCCTCCACCAAACTCTCCGGCAGCTGCCAGCTCTCCGCCAACAGCGCCCCCGCCTCACTATTGGAGACACCGAAATACTCCGCCTCCACCACCGACAACGCGACCCCCCGCTCACGCGCCTGCCGCAGCACTTCGGCATACGTGGTCGGTTCAAAACGAATGAATACCGCCTTACCGAAATCATGCAGCAGCCCGCCAACAAAGTGATCCGAGCCATCGCGCAGATGCAGCTGCGAACGCGCCAAGCGCTGCGCCACCGACGCCGTCGCCAGAGAGTGTGCCAGAAAATCGCGCATGCTCAACGCATCCAGACTACTCGCCGGCAAGGCATCAACCGTGGCAATGGAAATGGCCAGATTTTTAATGGTATTCAGCCCCAGATAGACCAGCGCATGCTGCACCGAAGCGACATGCCGGGAGAGCGAAAAGAACGCGGAATTGACCATTTTGAGGATCTTCATCGTCATCACCGGATCGGACTCAATCACACTGACCAGATCCTTGGGCGAACAGTTCATATCCGACGCCATCGACATAATCCGATGCACACTCTCCGGAAACGCCGGCATCGCCTCCACCATCGCCATCAACTCACGACGAAACTGCTCCTGCCCACCATCGTTCACATCATCACCCATTCCA
>JALUXN010000288.1 GCA_027018975.1 Mariprofundaceae bacterium
TGATCGTATTGGGTGTAGGCACTGCCCAGCGACCATGCGGACTCCTCGAGGGGCTCGATGGGTAGTAGCGCGCCGGTTGCCAGTGTGGGGCGTTCAAACGGGGTCTCTTTGACCACCATGAAGGGGTAAAAAAAGATGTTTTCCGGAATGCTGAAGGCGTTTGTTGGATGATTTTGTGATACGACATCCAGTGCGAAGGGGAGAATGACATTGCCGGCTTGTTGGATGGCGCGTGCCAGTTGCTGATCGCCGCTGGACGCATTACTGATCTGTTGCAGGTAGTGGACGAATGGATCGTCAGGGTGCTGCTGGCGGTATTGGTTTAGGATGCTTTGAACCACCGTATGTTGCGGATCGTTCTCGGGCTCGGAAAAGAGAATATCGATACCGATGGTGCTGGGCTTGGCCGCGGCGATGGCGTGCACCAGTTTCGCCATCTCTTTTCGTGGCCACGGCCAGCGGCCGATGCGGGCGAGGCTGGGTTCGTCAATGGCGACAATGACAATGTGCTCACCTACGGGTCGAGCGCCGCGGATCAGAAAGCGGAAATCGAATGTTTTATCTTCCAGAAACTGTACGAACAGCGGCGGATAGAAGATCGCCCACATGGTGCTGAGCACGATGATCGCAGCGATGATGATATACGGTTTGCGGCGCTTCATGGCAGGTAACTGTTCAGCTCATCCCACGGTTTGCCCGCTAGCTGCGTTGAACATGCTCATGTGCCATAGCACACTGCGCCTTTTCGCCTTGCTATCGAACAAACCGTGGGCGATCTGAACAGTTCCAGTATGTAGCTGAAGAATTACCATGGCTGCATGCTATCTGTGCTGCAATATTGGACGGGGATCAATTAAGGTGCGAATGTGATGGTCACCGGTACGGTGAGCAGGGATGGCGCCAGCTGGGTGACGGCCGGTTGTGCGACCGCAGGCGGCGTGCTTGTCGCGGATGGCGCGACATTCTGCAGCGCTGGTGGCGTCGGTTGTAAGGGCTGAGTGAGCATGAGGGGTGGCGGTGGCGGGACAGGCGTGATGTCCGCCAGTGTGGCAACGGGGGAGGCGCTCTGTTGTGTTTGTTGTGCGGCGATCGGTTGTGTCAGGGGATGTTTGCCTGCTTGGGTGGCGATCGCTGATGTGGATGAGTGGTTTTTTGCGACTGTGGTGGTGGCAGCAGCAGCGGTCTGTTTTTTGCTCGTTGTTGCGGATTGTGCAGAGAGCTGTTGGGCGGCGGCGCTGGAGGTCGTTCCGCCACTATCCGGAGTGGTATCTCGGATCAGCATCTGAATTTGTGCTGTTGGCATAGGCTCTGGTACGGAGGGCGGTTGATCAAATGTGACCTTGGTATATTGGCCGGCTTTGACCAGCACATTGCCGTGAATGTCCGGATTTCTGTTTCTGACTTCGACGATGCCATCCAGCACGATGATGTCACTGCGCAGTGACGAATCGACATTGACGATGAACTCTGTGCCGCGGGCTGCAGCAATGGCGGTCGGTGTGCGGATCTCAAAGGTTGAGTCGGCAGATTGGTGCTTCATTTTGGCTACCGTCGCCCGGACTTTACCGCGCATTGCCATGATCACCCCTTTGCGGATCTTTTTATCAGCGTTAAACACATATTGATCGATTTTCATCATATAGTCCTGCCCCATATTCAGGACGCTGTTATCGATCAGTTTGAGCCGTGTGCGCGATCTGTGTTTGGTGCGGATAACATCATCCATGAGGATGCCCAAGCCGACTTGGGCGGGGATCGGTGCATTGGCCAGCTCCCGGAGTGAATCGACCGAGCCTTTGACGACGGTGAATGTGCCGACCTCATCAGCCAGTGTCGTTGTGGTGTGGATGGTGAGCCACGCCGCAGCCGCCAGCAGGATGCATAATTGACGACGTACGCGTTGTTGATGGAAGATGATCATGTTCGCCTCCACGTTTAGAATCCATACTCAAAACCCACGCCGATGATCTGTCTGCGATAGGCATAGATCGGTGTGGTGGATAGATCCTGATTGTAGGTGTATTGCAGTCGCAGCTCGCCGCCCCATTGCGTTTCATAACTCAGTGTGGGTGAGACGGTGAAGATGGTGTCGCGCCGTTTTTTGTTGTAGGTCGTATGGATATGCCTGTACACCTGACGATAAATGCTGCCTTCAAAACGGAGACGATAATCCTCGTTAATCGGATACATGCCCTGCAGGTCAAGTTTGCCGCCGATATAGTCCCAGTTGCTGCCGGTGGCGAAATCTTCATCTAGCGTAAAATCGATCGCCAAGTACTGCTTCAAATCATCGGCGTGGATGTAGTGGGTGTAGCCGATGGATGTGTTGATGGCATCTCTGTTTTCGCTGGGGATGGGTGGGGCAACCAGAAAATCTTTTTTCTGATAGCCGGCGTGAATGGAGCCTTGGTTGAGGTTGCCTAGGGCGAAGGTGAGGCGGGGGTGCAGGCCGGCCATGCGCAGATATCTGATGCGGTGAACCAGATAGTAATCACCTCGCATCTCCAGAGAGAATGTGCCCAGCGATGAAGGGATACTGGGGGTGAGCGACAGGCCGAAACCATCCATGTCCATGGCGCTGATTTTGTGGTGTGTGCTCTTGTAGTAGTTGGCGGCTAAGCGCAGGTCATAACGGCTGTTGGTATCGACATCGTAGCTGCCTTCCAATACGAATACATGTTTGAAATCTTTATTGCCCTTTGGGAATAAGCCCGGATAGATGCCGGAGTCCGGCTGCAGTAACACGTTGTTATCATAGAGAAAGCCGTAGTTGAAGGTGAAGTGGTATGGTTTTCTTTTTACCTCTTGCAGTGATTGCAAGCCGATGGATGCAAAGACGCCGGCTGGCGATTCGGGGTTCATCTGCATGGCCGCTTCAAACTGTTTTTTGGCTGCGGCTTTGTTGTGCTGCGCTTTGTAGGCCATGCCGAGCGCGTAGGTTGCTTTTTGTGTGTAGGCGGGGTTGGCCTGCATGGCGTTGTTCAGTGATGTGATGGCGGTGTCGAATTGACGCAACTCCAGCGCGGTGAGCCCCTTCAAGTACTCGACATAGGCGATGCGTGCGCCCCGTTTTTCAGCTTGATCGAGTTGTTGCTCTGCCTCCCGATAGCGCTGCATCCGGTAGAGCACTTCCGCCAGATGAGCGTAGCTGTTGCCCTGCTTTGGATCGAGCGCGATGGATCGCCGCAGCTCTTGTGCTGCTTGCGGGTATTTGAGCATGCCTTGATAGGTTCTGCCCAGATAGTAGTGGTAGAGGGCGTTGTCAGGTTCCTGCTGCAGTGCTTTGTGCAGTAGCGTTTCAGCCTCTTCGTAGTTGCCTATCCGATAGTGATTGATTGCACGGGTGGCCAACGCAGCGTCCTGTTGTCCGGTGGGATTGACCGGATTGGTTGGTTCGTCAGCTAAGACACTGCAAATAGGAGAGCAGAGGGCAAGCAATATGATCCACAGATACGGTACGGTTCTCTGTTTTGTCACGGCTACCTCCCCGCGTCGATCATCACGGCACGTCTGCACGGTTTACTGCTTCACGAGCATTTCAATCGCCCGGCCGGGAATTTCCAAAAGGATGAGATCACCATTTGCAGCGGCAATACCGGGGGGCAGTGTGTTGCCAGCTGCATTGCGCACCTGTATCACGCCACTGGCACTACCAGTCAGTTGCATGGCTGCGGGCACCGTGATCTGGCACTGCGGGCTCGGCGCAGCCAGTCCGCAGATGCCGCCGTTTTGAGCAAGTGCACCTGTGCCGGCGTTGTCCGATGCTGTGGTTTTGAAGATGTTGAGCCATCCGTTTGCATCAGTTTTGACCTCATCGATCTCACCGCGTAAGCCTGTCGCTGGCGCCAGTGAGGAGGGCTGTATGACGATCTCAGAGTAGGTTGCATTTGCCACGTTGATGGTGTTGGTGTGCTGCTTGACACCGACCCAGAATGCTGTTGTTCGGGTATTGGGCGCCATGCTTGCGCCAACGATGTAATTGCTGTTTGCCGAGACCGTTGCAGCGATAATATAACTGGGGTTTACGGCACTGGTGATGGTGACCGTGCCGGCGGCGTTGATGGTGTAGGTGCCATGGTCACTGACTGCCACGCCGGCGCTGACGGTACCGGCTGTCGGGTTGACGAGATCCGTGGCGGTGCCGTTGTAGGTGTATGTGCCACTTGTAGCTGGAGCGATTGGGGCGGTTAATGTGATGGTACCATTCTGGGTGCTGAAGATCGTTTGATTGGCTCCCGGCTTTCGGGTGATCTGCACAATGGTGTAGCTGCCGGCAACTGCGGCTGCAGTGTGATTCGGCACTGCTGCTTTGACGCCAAGCAGCTGGTGTGCGCTGGCCGTATTGGTGCTGAATCGCAGCCCCGCGAGGAGCTGGGTGTCCAGCGAACGTGTCGCCAGCGAGACAACGCTGGGCGCTACGTTCGCGGTGAACTGGAAGATGTTGTTGGCACCGGTGACGGTGGCATCACTGCGTGCGGTTGATGTTGTGGCGGCGATGCCATCGCTCCATTTCTTGATGTATGAGGTGGTGGTTGTGGGAGTGGCTAGGTTGTTTGTCCAGCGCTCCACGGTGTTGGCGCCGTTGGCCAAGTTGCTCCAGTTCCAAGTGATACCATCGTAACTGCCGATCACACCAGCAGCGCCGGTGCCGACAGGTGTGACGCCGGGCAGGGCAATGGTGGTGTTACCGGTCGTGAAGCTCCAGACGCGCGGTGACGGAGTGACCATGAGATTGCCGGCCAGATCCGACATGGTTGTGGTCGATAGCGTGACCTTGTAGGTGGTGTTGGGCTGCAGGTTGGTGGTGGGGATCCAGACGCCTTGACTGACGGATCGGCCGGCGACAGTGATGGTGTGTAGCGAGAATTGCGTGGTCACTGCTGTGCCAGTAGCTGTATTGGTCAGAGTCAGTAGCCCAGCTGTGATACTGCTGCTCTTCATGCTTTCTGAAAATTGCACCTGAATCTGTGTGTTGATTCGCACCAGTTTACCGCCGTTAGCAGGCGTGTTCTGCGTGATGGTGGGGGCAGTCTGGTCGGTCACATGCACAGTGCGGGTGGCCGTGGCCATATTGCCGGCGGCATCGGAGACCTGGTAGTGCACGGTGTAGGTGCCGAGCACGGCGGTGTTGACCGGATTGCTGGTGGTAATTTTTGCCGTCAAGTTGCCATCCACCAGATCGGAGGCAGTGGCACCGGCATCCTGATAGGTGCTGCCCTGAGCCACAGTGAGCGGGTTCTTGCCGAGGAGGGTGATGGTGGGTGGTGTCGTGTCGAGCAGCTGGATGGCGGTGCTTGCTTTGATGCCAGCGGATTGTGTAGCGGTGACGGTGACACTTTTTCCGGTTGGGAAGGTGTTTGGGGCATGATAGAGGCCGGCTGTTGTGATGGTGCCCACGGTGGCATTGCCGCCGGCGATGCCGTTGATAGACCAAGTGACTGGTAGTTTTGCGCCGACCTGCTTGGTTGAGAACTGGCGCGTGCCGCCCAGCGCCACCGTGCCGCTGCTCGGTGAGATGAAGAGTCCCTGACTGACAAAGCGCAGGTGATCGATCAACAGAGCTGAGGTGACAGCGGTGTCACCGACATCGCTGATATTGAAGCCGATCTGGATTTTCTTTCCTTGCAGGCCGGTGAGATCAAAGATCCATGGGAAGAAGCCGGTCTCGCCGCCGTAAATTGTAGGGCTGCTTACAAATGGCGCGACGTTGACAGAGGTGACGAAGAAGGTCTGGGTGCCATTCGGGGTGCTGAGCGTTGCGTTGACGGTGTCATCAAATTTGGTGCCGATATATTTCGGATATTCATTGCTGAGGAAGTTGAGATCGGCGACGAGCGCTTTCATGCCGGCGGGTACGTTCATCAGGCCGCTCTGGAGTGTGCTGGTTTTGCCTGCGACTGCTGCACCGCCGGTATCAATCTCTGCCATGTGGGAAAGCTCTGTGGGCAGGGTCGGCGTCAGTTTGGTGATCACTGCGCTCTGGCCGGTGACGGTGTAACCGTTGAAGTTGGCCAGCTCGAAACCGAGATTGCCTAAGAGGCTGGGGTCGCCGGCAATGGCTGTGGCTGTTGTAAATGCGATGGTGGTGGCTGTTGTCATGGGGTTGCCGCCGAGATCCTTGATGCCTGCGGCTATGGTCAGGTGGTAATTGGTGTTCAGGCTTAACGGTGTTGCAGGCGAAAAGATCGCAATGGTTTGTTTGTTCACGGTCTGAAGGAAGGAGATGCTTCCTTTGACCGTGGTGGCGGCTGCGCCGGTGCCTTTGCTCAGTGAGAAGGTGGCGGGGGTGACGGATGTCTGGTCAACGAGCTCACTGAAAAAGACCTGAATCGGCGCAGTGACGGAGACATTGGTCGCCGTATTCTGCGGGATGGTGTTGACGATTGTTGGCGCTGTAGTGTCCTTCAGGAGTCGGGTCAGCGTGGCACTATTGGAGATCAGGGTTGCTGAATTTCTGACGCGCACATGAATGGCTTTCAGGTTGCCGGAGGGGAAAAACTTGGCGGGGAAGGAGAGGGTGATCTGTTTGCTGGATACCACCTTGGTGGTGACACCTGTGAGGGGGATCAGTGGCGCGCCTGGGAGGGTGTTTTGATCCAGTTCCACACTGGCGTTGGTCGCG
>JALUXN010000289.1 GCA_027018975.1 Mariprofundaceae bacterium
ATGGCGTGCACAATGGCACTGGTATCCACCTCGAAGACCAACAAACGCCCATCCCGGCTCTCGGCACAATCAAGAATCAGATACTCTAGCTGCATCGCCTCGGCTATCGCCGCAAAGGCCGCCGCATGCTGGCCGCCAAAGCCCTGCGCAAAGTCCGCCATGCACGCCGCCTCCTCCGCACACTTGACCGCATCACCCACCATATCGGCATTGAGATAGTGCACCATCCAGTGCGAAGAGATCGCCAGATGGCAGAGATAGGGCTCGCCCTCAATCAGAGCGACGCGATATTTGCGAAACTGGCCATCGGCTGAGGCGTAATCGATAAAGGGGGAGATGTAGAAGAGCGGCTCCGCCTGCTGCGCAAGATAGTCCAGCAAATCCGCCGCCTGATCCACTTTCAACAGCCCGTGGCCGGCATGCGACTCGACCGGCCGGACAATCACCGGAAAGTCGGCTCCCGGCAGCATCGCGCGCAACTGCGCCGTCGCCTCCTCCGCCGCGGCCAACGCCTGCAACTGCGCACGCGTCACCCGCACCGACGGCGGCATCACCACCCCCGGCAAATCCTGCAACAGCTGCGCCGCCCCTTCGCGCGTGGTCTGCATCACATGCTCCGGCCGATTCAACACCGGCAACGGGCAGTCACGGAGCGCTTCAGCCAGCTCCGCCAACAGCGGTGCGTTACGATCCGACTCCCCCACCGCCACAAAGATCAGATCATAATCGTCGAGATTATCCAACTGCACAGCGCCCGGCCGTACCCACTGCATATCCATCGCAATCGAGCCATCAGCCAGCAGAAACTCCAGTGGCAAATTGTCCATCATGCCGCCCGGCCCCATCACCGCCAACATGCGCAGCGTCACCGCTTCGGGCGCAAATGCCTGACGATAACGCTGCCGCAGTGCCATCGCCTGCTGCTGAAAGGTTTCCGCCTGCTCCGACTCATGCATCAAGAAATGGATAATCGCCAAATCCATCCACGCCGCCGCGTCATCCACATGCTGATTGATCCGCTCCACCAACCCCGCAATCAGTTCGCCAAAATCATCGCCGCGAAAAGCCAGCGTGGTCAGCGCAGCCACCCCCAGCAGCGGGCTCTCCGCCATACGGCTCGTCTCTTCAGCTACGGTTTGATTCATTCACCCTCCGATTCATTCACCCCTCTCCAATACGGCCATCTCCCGCCAGCGTCGCCTCCAGTGCGCTCTGCATCGTCGCCAGCAGGCGGTCAATATCCTGCAAGCTGGTGCGGTGGTTGACCAGCGCAACACGGATCACCGCCCGACCGCCCATGCAGGTCAACGATGGCGCCGCCAATCCGGAGAGCTGAATACGCCGCACCAGCTCGCGATTGATCCGATCCAGCGCCACCTCGTCATATGCCCCGCCGCAGTAACGAAAACAGACGATGTTCAGCGATTGCGGCGCCATCAGTTCAACATCATCCATCGCCGCCAGCCGCGCCGCCAAGTCGGCTGCCAACCGGCATCCACGGGCAATCATCCGCCCCAAACGCGCACTGCCGTAGGCCTGAAACGTCATCCACACCTTCAACGCGGCAAACTCACGCGACAGATCGATACCGAAATCACACGGCCAGGGCGAGTGCCCCGCCAACCCTTGCGCATCACGCTGCAGATAGTGCTCCGCAGCCATGAAGTGGCGACGGTGCTGCGCCCCATCCCGCATCATCACCATGCCCGCCGCATAGGGCACCTGACCCCATTTATGAAAATCCATCGCCAACGAATCCGCGTTGCCAATCCCGCGCAGACGCGGCGCAATCTCCGGCGCCAGCATCGCCAGCGCCCCCAGCGCACCATCAACATGGAACCAGAGCCCATGCGCCCGCGCCAGCGCAGCGAGTGCCGAGAGATCATCCACCGCGCCACTATTGACCGTACCGGCACTCCCCACCAGCAGCCACGGCTGCAACCCCGCCGCCCGATCCTCCGCGATCTGCGCCTCCAATCGCGACAGATCGATTTGCAGCTGCGCATTGCAATCGATCGCCTGCAGTTGCACCGCTGCATCCAGCCCGATCACCATCAACGCCCGACGCAAAGAACCATGCACCTCGGTGGAGGCATAGGCGACGAGACGGGAGAGCTCGCCACCGGCATCCAGTGCCTCATTGCGCGCACTCACCAGTGCAATCACCGTCGCCGCCGATGTGCCGCCGGTCAACACGCCATCAGCAGTGGCCGGAAAACCCAACAGATCGCGCATCCAACGAACCACCTGCTGCTCAACATCGAGCGCAATCTGATTGCGGCCGCCCGCATTCACATTCAGACCCGCCGCCATCATCGCCGCCATCATCCCCACTGGCGTCCCGCCGCCATGCACCCAGCCCATAAAACCGGGGTGCGCATTGCCGACCACATAGGGGAGAATCGATTCCATGCACTGTTCATGCAGCTGCGCCAACGGCTGCCCCGCCGTCGGCAGCGGCGCATCAAACAGCGCCCGCACCGCCTCACTGGCCGGCTGCCAGACCGGCCGCTGGCGCAGCTGCGCCAGCGCATCCACCATGTCATCCAGCATCCGGTGCGCCTCGGCACGAAACTGCGACCAATCCTCCGGATCTAAATTGCTATGCTCTTCAGCCATCACGCGCCGGCGTTCTCACAACCCTGCAACCACGCCGTCACCAGCGTGCGGCAATGTGCCCGCGCCGTGGCCAGATCACGCGCTGTATCCGCAAGCAAGCGGGCAATCCCATCACTGCCGAGATGGGCGCGCTCACTCGCGCCGGCGGCGATCCAGTCGGCGATAATGGCCGCATCCACCTCCAGATGAAACTGCATGCCATACTGCAGCACCCCCACCCGAAACGCCTGCGCCGGCACCTCCGGATGCGTCGCCAACAACGTCATCCGATCACTGAGCGTAAAACTCTCGCCATGCCACTGAAACACCTGCATCTCCGCCGGCAGCGCAGAGAAGAGCAAATCATCACTGCCGGCCGCTGTCCGCTGCACCGGCCACCAGCCCAGCTCGCGCAGCGGCGACGGAATGATCGCCGCGCCCGCCGCCCGCGCCATCAACTGCGCGCCGAGGCAGACGCCCAGCATCGGCATGCCTTGCGCCAACATCTGTGCCACAAATGTGATCTCTTCGCTGATCATCGTTGTCTGATCATTGGCCGACTGCGGCCCGCCCATGACAATCACGCCGTGGTAGTCGCGCATCTCCACCGGCCAGCACTCGCCATGATCGCGCCGCACCACCCGGCAGCGGTGACCCGCCGCCTCAATCAGCTCTGCAATATAGGCGCCCGGCTCGATCTGCAGATGTTGTAAGATGAGAAAATTCACGTTGCCAGCCTAGCGAGCAGACCCTAAGCTACAAGCCCCATGCCATCATCCACCCCCGCCGCCCCAACAATCGCTCAACAGATCAAACAGATCGCCCGTGGCAAGCACGGCGCCCAGCACCTCAGCCGCGAAGATGCGCGCCACGTTTTCCATGCCCTGCTGGCCGAGGATGCCGACCCGCTGCAGTTGGGTGCCTTCCTGATCGGCGAACGCATCAAAGGGGAGACCAGCGCGGAGCTGGCCGGCTTTGTCGAGGCCGCACGTGCATACATCACCGGTTTCGGCACCCTGCAAGCGCCAAAGAATGCCGTCGATCTCCCCTGCTACGCCGGTAAACGGCGCGCCCCGCACACCTATCTGGCCGCCGCACTCAAGGCACGCGACAGCGGTATCCCGATCCTCATCCACGGCATCGACCCCATCCCCGGGCGCGTCACCGCCTGGCAGATCCTGCGTCAATGTGGTGTAGCACGCGCCCATGATCTTAGCGACGCGCAGCAACTGCTACAGCGTGCAGGCATCGCCTACATCGACTTGGCCGAGCTCTGCCCCGCCCTGCACCGCATCTATCTGCTGCGCGAGCGGCTGGGCGTGCGCACCTGCGCCAATACCGTCGCCCGCCTGCTCAATCCACTGCGCTGCCGCGGCCAGCTGAACGGCTTTTTCCACCCCCCCTATGCCGACTACATGGCTGGCGCCAACCGCCTACTGGCGCAACCCCGCTCACTGCTCTTCATGGGCGCAGAGGGCGAACCGGAACTCTACGCCGACCGCCAAAAACTGATCCTCTGTCAGCAGCAGGATCACCAATACGCCATGCGCTACCCTGCCGCCAACACAGCCGCCTACCCGCGCAGCGCCATCGATCTCGCATTGCTGGAACAACAATCATTGCGCATCATTGCCGGCGAAGAGACAGAGCCGCGGCAACAGGCGGTCATGCAACGCATGCACGAAGCCTTCAGCTGGGCCGCCTCCGGCACTGCGCTGGAAACCGTTCACCACTGGCACAAACTCACCAAGGAGGAGCAATCATGAAACAGGTATTGATTCCATTCACCACCGGCGTCGAGGAGATCGAGCTGATCGCCGTCGTCGATCTGCTGCGCCGCGCCGGCGTACACGTCTGCATGGCCAGCCTCGATGGGCAGCCAGTCACCGGCCGCTCCGAGATCATCATCCAGGCCGACGCCGCACTCGCCGATGTCGTCGATGATGCATGGGACATGGTCGTACTCCCCGGCGGCCTACCCAATGCCCATCTACTGCGCGATGATGCCCATGTGCGCGCTGTGGTGGAGCGGCTGCGCAACGAACGCAAGAGCATCGCCGCCATCTGCGCCGCTCCCACCGCACTGGCCGCCTACGGCATCACCGAGAACCGCCGTGTCACCGCCTACCCTGCCTGTCAGCCGGAGATGGAGTCACTGCAACCATCCTCCACTTATGTCGATGAGGCAGTCGTCGCCGATGATTTCCTCATCACCAGCCGCGGCCCCGGCACCGCCATCCCCTTCGCCTTCGCCCTGATCGAACGCCTAGCCGGCAGCGCCACTGCCGACGCAGTACGCCAAGAGATTGTCGCCTAGCGACGCAAATCCATCCCTCCAAGCATCCACATCACCAAGGAGAACGCTCATGCGCCCACGTTATCTGATCTTCATCCTATCCTGCCTCTGCGCCCTGCTCACCAGCGGCTGCGCCGTAGAAATCGACCCCCTACCCGGCGTCAGCCTGCAAGTCCCCGCCTCCGACAACGACAGCGGCGAAACAGATCAGAGCCACCACCACGAACACCACGAAGATGACTAACGCGCACGGCTTTCCTGACCGGTAAAATACAATTGAGGACGAGCTACAAACCCAGAAGCTTCTGCATTCTCAAGCAAATATGATCGGCGCCTGATAAATCATAGGGCTGTGCCGGAGATTTGCCCCAGACCGGTGCCGGCCAGGCGGGATCGGTTCGATAACGGACGATGTGATGAATGTGCAGCTGCGGCACCAGATTCCCCAGCGCTGCGATATTGATTTTGTCTGCACGGAACTCCGCCGCAATCACCGATGCCAGCTGCGATGACTCCCGCATCAACTGCTGCTGATCCGCTTCAGCAAGCTGATGGATCTCTGTCACCCCCTCTCGCTGCGGCACCAAAACAAACCACGGATAGTTGCGATCATTGAGCAGCAACAGCGCACAGAGCGGCAACGATCCCACGATAAAACAGTCTGTTTTCAATTGCGGATGCAGAATCATCACCCCTCCTTCAAGCGCTGCGTCAGAAAACGATCCAGTTGATTCGCAAATGCCTGACGGTCGCTCTGGCTAAAAGCCGCCGGACCACCGGTAACCACCCCTGCACCGCGCAAGTCATCCATCATATTACGCATACTCAGCGCCCGGCGCACATTATCTGCCGTATAGAGTTCACCTCTGGGGTTCAGCGCAAAGCCACCCTTCTCGATCATGCCGGCGGCGAGCGGAATATCCGCCGTAATCACCAAATCCCCCGGCGCGGCATGGTCAACAATATAGGCATCAGCCACATCAGCACCCGCCGCCACCTGTACAGCGTCGATAAATGCCGATTTTGGATGGTGTAGTTTCATATTCGCCACCAGCGTCAACGGCAACCGCAATCGCTCCGCCGCACGGTAGAGAATCTCCTTAATCACCTTCGGACAAGCATCTGCATCAATCCACAACCGCATAGCACCTCCCGGCAGCCGAAAACCCTTGAGCGTCAGTAATTGGGCGGGAATACCCACGCTCAGGCAATCGCCATCCACTTTTTCAAACCAGACGGGAATCTCCTGCTGCATATCAAAAATATCGGGGGTGATCGTCGATTCATCCCAGCCGATGTGACCGGCCTGTCTGCTTTTGATGAGACCTTCATATTTATTCCAACTTTTATCGACAATGACAGGGTGATTCCACAAGCCTGCACGCTCCAGATCA
>JALUXN010000290.1 GCA_027018975.1 Mariprofundaceae bacterium
AACAGTGGGTGCAGCAGCTGACGCTCACCGCCCAGCAGCGGGCGATTGCCGAGAAGATTCTCGAGGAGGTGTCGGCGCGGCTCGGTTTTATGATCGAGGTGGGGCTCGACTATCTCACGCTGGCACGCACTGCCGGCACGCTCTCCGGCGGCGAGGCGCAGCGCATTCGGCTGGCCACACAGATCGGCTCGGCGCTGGTCGGCGTGCTCTATATCCTCGATGAGCCCTCAATCGGCCTGCATCAGCGCGATAATGACCGCCTGCTGGCGACGCTGAAACGGCTGCGCGATATGGGTAACTCGGTGATTGTCGTCGAGCATGATGAAGATGCGATTCGCAACGCCGATTGGGTTGTCGATATGGGGCCTGCGGCCGGCGCGCATGGCGGCGAGGTGGTGGCGGCAGGCAGTCTGGCAGACATTCTACAGGCGGAGACGTTGACCAGCGATTACTTGAGTGGTCGCAAAACAATCGCGATCCCGAAGCGGCGCAAAGTGACCAAAAAACACCCGATGATCGGGGTTGCCGGCGCGTCGGAACACAATCTGCAACATGTGGAAGCGCGCTTTCCACTGGCGCGTTTCAGCTGTGTGACCGGCGTCTCCGGCTCCGGCAAATCGACGCTGATCAACGATACGCTGTACAAGGCGCTGGCCGCCGACAAGGGGTTGAAGGTCGATCGCATTGGCGCGCACACGGCGCTGATCGGCGCCGATCAGATCAACAAAATCATCGACATCGACCAGAGCCCGATCGGCCGCACACCGCGCTCCAATCCGGCTACCTACACCGGCCTGTTCACCACCATTCGCGATCTCTTTGCGCAGGTGCCGGAGTCGCGCGCGCGCGGCTACAAGCCGGGGCGTTTTTCGTTCAATGTGAAGGGTGGGCGCTGCGAGGCGTGTCAGGGTGACGGCATCATCAAGGTGGAGATGCATTTTCTGCCCGATGTCTATGTCCACTGCGAGTCGTGCCAGGGGCGGCGCTATAATCGCGAGACGCTCGATATCCGTTACAAGGGCAAGACAATCGACGATGTGCTGCGGATGACGGTCGATGAGGGTGTCGAATTTTTCGATGCCATTGCGCCGCTGAAGCATCGCCTAATCACGCTGCAGCAGGTGGGGCTGGGCTACATTCAGCTTGGCCAGTCGGCGACCACGCTTTCCGGCGGCGAAGCGCAGCGCATTAAGCTCGCCAAGGAGCTGGCGCGCCGCGCCACCGGCGACACGCTCTATATTCTCGATGAGCCGACCACCGGTCTCCACTTCCACGATGTCGCCAAGCTGCTCGATGTGCTGCATGCGCTGGTCGATCGTGGCAATACGGTGATTGTCATCGAGCACAATCTCGATGTGATCAAAACCGCCGACTGGCTGGTCGATCTCGGCCCCGAGGGGGGCGATGGCGGTGGTCAAATCGTTGTCGCCGGCACACCGGAGCAGGTGGTGGCGTGCCCATCATCGCATACGGGGCACTATCTGCAGACCATGATCGTATAGCGTGCAATATGCCCTTCTCCTAGGAGTCTGTCGAACTTAGGGGAATCGTAGCGAGCAGGTGGGGAAGCGAGGTCAAAATGCGTGGTTTTTGAGGTGCATGGTGGTGACTATGCAACGAAAAACCGCACATTTTTGGTTGCTGTCCCTGCCGCGCAGTAGATTTCTCATAAGTCCGACAGACTCCTACGACGGTAGCGGACGCCCTCCCCGTCACGTCCTGAGCAATTACTCGAAGAAACATTGGGTGATGGTTTGGATGAGGGTCTCGATTTTGACCGGCTTCTGCAGGCTGTGGCTGTTGGGGACACTGTCCATGGCGGCCAGCTGGGTCTGTTCGCCATAGCCGGTTTGGAAGATGATCGGCACTGTTGCGCTGATGTCGCGAATCTTTTCGGCAGCGACGACGCCCCCATCTTCGGCATCACCACATCCATGATGATCAGATCGATCGCATCCCGCTGTTTTTCAAACAGTGCCACCGCTTCCGCGCCATCCTCGGCGAGCAGTACTCGGAAATTGGCCGAGGTGAGCACATCTTTCATCACATCGCGGATGCGCGCCTCATCGTCGACCACCAGCACATTCAGTCCATGGCCGTCCATGACGGTGAACTGGTTGGGCGCATTGAATGTTTCCTGTGCGTTGTGCATCGGCAGATAGATATTCACTTCGGTGCCACGGTCGAGCTCACTCTCGACAAGAATCATCCCCTTATGATTCTGCACGGCGTTATAGACCATCGCCATGCCGAGGCCGGTGCCTTCCCCGACTTTTTTGGTGGTGAAGAAGGGGTCAAAGATGCGCTCCAGATGTTCGGGGGCGATGCCATAGCCGTTATCCTTGCAACTTAAGCGGCACCACTGCTGTGTGGTGTCTGCATCGGGGAAGCGGGCGAGTACATGGGCATCGAGCTCAGTCGGTGCGAGGGTGAGCGTGATCTGTGGTTCGCTACGGTCTCTGACTGCATGCTGGGCGTTGGCGAGTAGATTGAGGATAATCTGCTGCAGTTCGGCACTGTTGCCTCGAATCCAGATTTCGTTGTTGCGGTCGATATTGAGTCGGAATTCGGTGCTTTCGGGCAGTGATGCGCTGGTTAGTTTACTCGCCTCTTTGATAAAGCTGACCAGATTCAGCGCTTGCATTTTGGTGGTGCCGTGGCGGGCGAAGGCGAGCATCTGGTGAATCATTTGCGCGCCGCGATCGATCGACGCTTCCAGCCCTTTGATTCGCTCAACGGTCTGCACATCGTCGGCGTGGGCGCGGCGGATCATGTAGAGATTGCCGACAATGCCGGCCATCAGATTATTGAAATCGTGCGCCACGCCGCCGACCAGTGTGCCGATTGCCTCCATCTTCTGCGACTGCACCAGCTGCTTCTGAAACTCCTCATTCTCGCTCATATCTTCGTGCACGCCGATATAGTGGGTGATCTCGTCGTGCTCGTTGAAGACCGGCGAGACCGAGAGATAGACGGGGAAGATGGTGCCATCCTTTTTGCGGTCGAGGATGCGGCCGCTCCACCCCTCTCCCTTGCGCAGCCGGCGCCAGAAATGTTTGTAGAACGCTTTGGACTGCTGTTTGCTGTTAAGGATCGCCGGCGTTTGGCCGATCGCTTCGTCGCGGCTGAAGCCGGTGTTGTGTGTAAAACTCGGATTGACGTAGATGATCACACCACGGGCGTCGGTGATGATGATCGACTCCTTGATGGCGGCAATGGCGTTATCAAGCAGCTGCATCTGCGCCTGCTGGCGGGCATTGATCAGGGCGGCGGCAACAATGCAGGCCAGCGATTGCAGCATTTCTAGATCTTGCGCATCGAAGTCGGCACCATCGGCGCGGTCATGCATCTCGAAACA
Source organism: Mariprofundaceae bacterium (assembly GCA_027018975.1). Lineage (GTDB taxonomy): Bacteria > Pseudomonadota > Zetaproteobacteria > Mariprofundales > Mariprofundaceae > Mariprofundus. The sequence goes on from JALUXN010000290.1 coordinate 3,359, forward strand.
GCCGAGCAGTTCCCCCTCGCTATCGAGAATCGGCACATCGATCAGTTTCTGGAACTGCAACTGCTGCTGGATCTCTGCAATCACATGCGCATCGTTGGCGGCGCCGTTGCTGATGTAGGGCGTTTTGGTGGCCAGCACATGCCCCGGCACGCCATAACCGGTGGGGAAATCGAGTTCGATCGGCAGCCATTGGTGGTTCATGCGGTATTCGCGGAAGCAGACCTTGCCGTGATGGTAGAAGCCGACTGCGCCGGATTGGCAATCGACCAGTTTTTTGGCGGCTAGGACAAGTTTGCGGGCGATGGCCTGTTCGTCGAGGTGTTCATGGATCTCCCGCCCCGCCTCGGCCAATACACGCAGCTGCCGTTCACGGCGCAGCAGCAGCGCCTCTCGCGCTTTACGGCTGGTCAGATCGGTGACGATGCCGGCGAAGTGGGGCTGGCCATCGAGTTCGATCAAGTTGCTGCGAAAGAGGCAGGGGATGTGCTCGCCCGACTGGGTCAGCAGGTCGATCTCGACCTCCTCACTGCCGGTGGCGAAGAGGCGCTCGATGGCGTTGCGCAGCTTGGTGTGATCGGCGGGATCGAAAAAGTCGAAAATCGATTTGTCAGCCAGTGCCTCGTCGCTGTAGCCGGTGATGGTGGTGGCGGAGTGGCTCCAGCGTTTGAGTTTGAGCTGTGCATCGACCAGATAGATGATCTCCGGCGCCATCGCCAGCATGGCATCGTTGAAGGTGTGTTCACGCCGCTCTGCTCGATCGAGTGCGGCGGCGGTTTTCAGATGTTCGCTACGCTCTTCGAGCAGGGCAACGGTGCGGCTGTTGAGGTGGTCGTACATCTCCAGCACGGTGTCGATGAGGACATGGGTGGCGCCGCTCAGTTCTGTCATCGCCAATGTTTTGGCGTTGGCGAGATCGGCGCCGTTTTCGATGGCGTGGACGACACGCGCCATGCGCTGATCGCTGTCGAGCATGTGCTGGGCAAGCCAGTGGGTAAGGAACTTGAGCATATCGCCCACCATCACCTCGATCGGCGCGGTCGCTTTGGCTTGGCGCATTTCGGCGATTTTGCGGACAAAATCCTGATGGGATTGGCGGTGTTCGCGATGCCACTGATCACCATCGAAATGTTGCTGCCAGATCTCCTCCTCGGTGCGGAAGTGGAGCGCGGCGTAGTCGGTCAACTCCTGTAGCAGGCGGTTGAGTGAATCGCTGTCGTGATCCTAGGTGAGGGTGGAGGCGAGGCGATTGAGCAGGCGCACCAGCGTTTGATGCTGTTCGTCGATGATGGCGATGCCGGTCTCGAACTGTTCATTCCAGCGGAATATGGGCGCTTCAATCTTCATGATGCGGCCTCCTCGGGATGCAGGGCGGCGTGGATGGTGCGGGAGAGTTCTCCAATCTGCAGCGGTTTGGAGATGATGGTGGTGTTGGATATCTCATGCTTGAACTGCACATTGCCGCGGTCGTAGCCGGTGGCGAAGATGACCGGCAGGTCGGCGTTGTGCTGGCGGATCTGTTCGACCATTTCGACACCGCCCATGACCGGCATCACCACATCGGTGAGGATCAGGTCGATCGCCTGTTCATGTTGCTGAAACTGCTCGAGACCCGCGCGGCCATGGTTGGCGGTGATCACCTGATAGCCGAGCGATAGTAGTACATCGCGGGTGGTTTCAATGACGATCTCCTCATCATCGACGAGCAGGATGGTCTCCTGCTGTGTGCTGGCGATGATGGTGTGATCGTGGTCGCGCTGGCTGGTCTCGGCGCTCTCTTCGATCAGGGGTAGATAGATATTGAAGGTGGTGCCTTGGCCGGGGGCGCTCTCCACATCGATGGCGCCACCATGTGCGGTGATGCTGCCGAAGGCGGTGGAGAGGCCGAGTCCGGTGCCCTTGCCTACCTCTTTGGTGGTGAAGAAGGGCTCGAAGATTCTGGCAATGGTGGCTTCGTCCATGCCTTGACCGCTATCGGCGATGGTGAGGCGGGCGTAAGCGGTAGCCGGGGTCTGGTGTTCGCTCTGCAGTTCGGGGTGGTCACGCAAGAAAAAGATGTCGGGCTGATAGCGCTCGAGTGAGATGTCGATCTGCTGCTTTTCGCACCCCTCCAGCGCGTCGCGGGCGTTGTTGATCATGTTCATGATGATCTGCTGGATCTGGCTGCTGTCGCACAAAATATTGAGCGCCTCGTCGCAGATATTCAGCGATGTGGTGATGTTTTCCGGGATGCCGAGTTTGGCTGTTTTATACGCCTCTTTGGTCAGGATATGGAACGGTGTGACCTGCTTATCCTGTAAGAAATCTTTGTGGGCGAAGGTGAGCAGCTGTTTCACCATGTCGGCGGCCTGATTGGAAATATCATCGATGGAATCGAAATAGGGGAGCAGCTCGGGGTTGTTTTTGCTCTTGATTTTGGCCAGATAGACCTTGCCGATGATGCCGGCGAGCAGGTTATTGAAATTGTGCGCCACGCCGCCGACCAGCGCACCGATGGCATCCATTTTTTGTGCATGGCGCAGCTGGTTCTCCAGCTCGTGGTGTGCTGATGTATCCCGCAACATGCCGATGAAGAGGGGTTGTTGATTCACCTCTGTATTGGTGATCGACAGCTCCAGCGGGAACTCTTCGCCATCTTTGCGGATGCCTGCGACCTCCATGGGGTGGCCGAGCACCCGCCCTTGGCCGGTGCTTAAAAAGCGATGCAGGCCTTCGAGATGCTGTTGCTGAAAACGCTCGGGCATTAGCAGGGTGACATTCTGGCCGATCAACTCATCGGCGGTGTAGCCGAAGATCTCTTCGCAGGCGCTGTTGCAGGATTGAATGATGCCCGCTTTATCCATGCTGACGATACCGTAAACCGCGCCCTCGATCACCGCTTCCATATTGCGATTGACCTGCGTGAGCGCCTCGCTGATGTTGTGGAACGATTGCACCACATCGCTCATCTCATCGTGGATGGGCGGCAGGGTGAGGGGGTCGCTGGTGCTCTGTTTCATATGCCTGGCGGCCTGCTTGAGCGCCTGAATGGTGTTCATCAATGAGCGGTAAAAAGCGGCGAAGAAAAAGAGGATCAGTAGGAGCAGTACCATCAGCATCAGTTTGATGTTGGTCTGGTTGGTCAGGCTGTCGATGATACGTTGCTGCAGATGGTGTTGCAGATGCTGCTCGGTGACGGCTCTGAGCTGATGCCCCTG
>JALUXN010000291.1 GCA_027018975.1 Mariprofundaceae bacterium
GTGCCGGTTTGCCCTGCACATCAGGGTGAAACGCATCGACGCGGGCGTTCACATCATCGATCATCTTCAACACATGCCCCAGCGCTTCAGCGACAGGGTTGGCGAGCAGGTGGTGGTCGAGGTTGATTTTGCCGTTTTCAATCAAGGACTTGGTCTCGGCCACTACTGTGCCGGGGATGCCGACAACCGTGGAGTGTGCCGGCACATCCTTGAATACCACCGAATTGGCGCCGATGCGCGACTGCTCACCGATGGTGATTGCACCCAGCACTTTCGCGCCCGCGCCGACAATCACCCCATCCTCCAGCGTCGGGTGGCGCTTCACCTTCTCCCAAGTCGTACCGCCGAGCGTGACGCCGTGGTAGAGGGTGACATCATCGCCGATCTCAGTCGTCTCCCCGATCACAATGCCCATGCCGTGATCGATGAAAAATCGGCGACCAATGGTGGCGCCGGGGTGGATCTCAATGCCGGTGAGCCAGCGGGCGATGTGTGAGACAAAACGCCCCGCCCAGAGCAGTCGCATCTGCCAGAGACGGTGCGCTAGGCGGTGCATCCAGATGGCGTGCAGACCGGGATAGCAGGTGAGCACCTCCCAGGTGGAGCGGGTGGCCGGATCGCGGTCGAAGGCGGTGCGAATATCTTCTCGAATGGTGGCAATCATGGGCGAAGCGTAGCAGATATTTTTTCCAATGCCTGCTCCGGCGCGGCGATACTCCAAGCCGGCGTTTGTGCAAGCTGCGCATGGCTCCACTGTTGCACCTGATCAAGGGTGATGGCGTGAATCGCTTCCAACCACTCAAACGGCGAGCGTAGCCGCGATTCATCGAGCCGGCCGCCGAGGTGCAGCATCTGCCCCTCCACGGCATCGATCCCCATGCGCAGCTGCACCTCCAGCTGCTGCTTGGCGCGCTGCAGCGTGGCCTCATTCAGCTGATCGGCATAGTCGCCCATCAGCTGGTGGATCAGAGCGATGCAATCGGCCATGCGTTCCGGTTCGGCACCGCAGGTAATGCTCCACAGACCGGTGTCGCGCAGCGCATTGAGATAGCTGCCGATATGGTAGGCCAGCCCGCGCTTCTCGCGCACTTCGCGAAAGAGCAGCGAACTCACACCGCCGCCCAGCATCTGATTGGCCAGCCATGCGATGGGGCGCGCCGCATCGCTGGCGTGGATGCCGGGGTAGGAGAGGATCATCTGCGCCTGCTCAATCTGGCGGGGCAGCAGTTGGATGCCGGCATGCATGACGGGCGGCTGTTGGCGGCGGGTGGGATGTGACGGCGTGGATGGTTGCGGCCAGCGGATCCGGTTCAAGGCATCGACCAGCGCATCGTGTTCAATGGCGCCTGCTGCAGTGATCAGCAGATGCGGCGGGCAGTAGTGCGCGTGGAGATAGTCGGCCAGTTGCTCGCGGGTGAGCGCGGCGAGGCTGTCCGGCGAGCCGAGTACGGGGCGGCCGATGGGGTGATCGGGGAAGAGGCTGGCGATGTGTTGATCGATGATCCACTCATCCGGCTGGTCATCGACCATGGCAATCTCCGCATAGATCACCTCCCGCTCGCGCTGCCACTCCTGATCCGGCAGGGCGGGCGCGCAGATCATCTCGGTGAGTAGAGACAGCGCCTCCGGCCACGCTTCACGCAATACATGCAGATGGAAGCAGGTGCGTTCGCGCGAGGTGAATGCGTTGGCATTGCCGCCCAGCGCATCCAGCTTGTCCGCCAGCTGATGGACATCCAGATGGCGGGTACCCTTGAAGATCATATGCTCCAGCGCATGGGTGATGCCGGCGCAATCGGTGCTTTCGTCACGGCTGCCGACATCGACAAAGATGCCGAGCGCGACACTCTGGCTCTCCGGCATGGCGTGGGAGAGCACCAATACCCCCGAGTCGAGGCGGGTTTCCTTGTAAAATGATGGCGTTTGGGGGTGCGCTTGAGACTGCTGTGGTGGCGGGCTATTCGGTTGCATGGCTCTCCTTCTCACGATGCGCGGCACGGTAACGGCAAGGTGGAGCAGCTGCAATGTCAGGTGAGGGGGATTAAATGTGCCGAACGTTTCGTCGGCGGTGCGGTTTTGCTTAAGCCGGCGTCTCCAATGCCTGCATGCGCTGTGCGATGGTTTCGATGGTCGCAGCGTTCTCTTCAAAGGCATCGGCCGCTTTGCTGGCGCGTTTGAAGATGCCATCGGTGGCATCCACAATGCCGGTCAGGGAGTGCTTTACAGAGTGGCTGTGCGACAATACCTCCTTGATCGATTGTTGAATTTTTTCCGTGGCATCTTCGCTGTATTTGGCGAGCTCTTTGACCTCTTGTGCAACCACGGCGAAGCCCCGTCCGGCATCGCCTGCGCGCGCGGCTTCGATGCTGGCATTGAGCGCCAGCAGGTTGATTTTTTTGCTCACATCGACGATCAACAGAGAGACTTGGTTGATATGGTGCGTGGCCTCCACCAATTTGCCAACAAGCGCTTCACATTGCCGGCTTTCCATCGATGTGTTGTTGGCGATGCCGGAGTTTTTGCGCACGATGACAGAAATGTTCTTGATCTCATTGGCGATGGCCGAGACATCTTCCGAGAGTTGGGATAATTGCTCTGCTGAACGATGGTCGATGGCATTTTCACTGGGCATATCGCGCTCCTCTGCTCTGAAATTCATCCAACAACGAACCGCAAGGGTGTGCCGTTTGTGTCATCTATCTGTGCGCTATCTAAGCATTGACGCGCAGCGGTGTAAAGTCACGTGAGAAAACAGTCGCACATGATAGTGTCGGCGCGTGCCGTTTGATCTTGCTGTCATTGATTTGGATAACACCCTGTATTGCGCCGATTCGGGTCTGTTTGCGCGGATGGATCGGCGCATGAGCGCCTTTGTCAGTCGCACGCTCGGTGTCGATCTGACGGAGGCGAACCGGCTGCGGGTGCAGTACTGGCGGCAGTACGGGACGACTCTGCGTGGCATGATGCTGCATCACGGCATGGAACCGGAGCCGTTTTTGCATGATGTGCATGATATTCAGGCGCATGAACTGCTGCAGCCCGATGCCGCACTCGATGCGGCACTGGCGCGTCTGCCGGGGCGCAAGGTGATCCATACCAATGGCATCCGCGAACATGCCGAGCGGGTGCTGGATGCGTTGGCGGTGCGCCATCACTTTGCCGCGATTTACGATATTCGTTTCCATGATTACAGACCCAAGCCGTGTCGCCAGACACTGGCGCGACTGCTGGCGGCAGAAGGGATGGCCCCCGGGCGCACGCTGGTGGTCGATGATATGGTGGATAATTTGCGCGAGGCAAAGGCGCTGGGCTGCCGGACGGTGTGGATTCATGCGGCGGAGAGCGAGGAGGTGCGATGTGAGCCGGTGTGGGACCTGCAGCTCGACGCATTTCATCTGTTGCCGGATCAACTCATGGCGTGATGCGTCACTGACGCGATAGCTGCTGCTCCTGCGCATGGATGAGGGCGGTCAACATGCGGTTGATCGGGGCGGGGATCTGCAGGGCGCTGGCCTGCCGCACAATGGTGCCGTTGATGAAATCGACTTCCGTGCGTTGATCCGCTTCGAGATCCTGCCACATGCTGGTTTTGACCTCGCCCATCGCCAGCGTCACCGCGATATGTTTGTCGATATCCTCCTGCCCGATCGCGATACCAGCGCGCTGCGCCACACTCACCGCCTCCGCCATCGCCTCGCGTACCAATGCGCACAACTCCGCATCGGCCGCCACCTGTTTGGCATATTGGCGGGTGAGCGCGGTCATGGCGTTAAAGCCGCAATTCCAGAGTAGTTTTCGCCACAGCATGGCATCGGCATCAGATTCCAGACGTGTCGGTACATCGGCGGCGTGCAGCGCGGCGAGCAGCTGTTCGAGGCGTGGGTCGGTCTGTTGTCCTGACTCTCTCCATGAAGCGAGCCGCAGGCCTCCGGCGGCGGAGTGCAGGATGGCGCCCGGTGCGGTGCGACGGGCGCCGATGAAGGCGGTGCCGGCGATGATCGGGTGCTGCGGGAATGCAGCGGCAACGGCGGCAGGCGCCTCGACCCCGTTTTGCAGCGTGATCAGGAGCGCATCGCTGCGCAGCTGCCCCTGCAGGGCGGCGAGCATGGCGGGCAGGCCGGTCATTTTGCAGCATAAGAGCACGACATCGCAATCGGCCAGCGCCGCAGGTTGGTCGGTTGCAGTGACGGTGAAGCGGTGGGTGCCGGTGAGCGTTTGATGGTGCAGGCCATCGCGCTGCAGCGCTTGCAGGTGCGCGCCGCGGGCGAGAAAAGTCACGTGGCAGCCGGCTTGCAACAGGCGGCTGCCGTAGTGGCAACCGACAGCGCCTGCCCCGGCGATACCGATATGGAGTCGATGCATGCGTTCAGCCTCCCAGTGAGATTAGCGAACGATTTAACGTCGCTGGCGACAGCTTGGCAAGGTGTAACTGTTCAGCTCATCTCACGGTTTGCCCGTTAGCTGCGTTGAACATGCTCATGTGCCATAGCACACTGCGCGTGTTCGCCTTGCTATCGAACAAACCATGGGCGATCTGCGCAGTTCCAGTATGAAGCAAGAGTTACGGCAAGGGCAAGGCTTGCTGGCGCGTTCATTTGACCCGGCTGGCGCAAGCGGCAGGTTACGCGCATGCCCCATCTTGTACTGATCGACGGACCCAACTATGTCTTCCGCGCCTTCCACGCGGTCAAACACAATCTCACCAACTCGCGAGGCGAGCCGACCAATGCGGTGTTCGGCTATGTGCAGATGTTGCGTAGCATCCTCAAGGAGCTCAATCCCACCCATGTGGCGGTCGCTTTCGACCCGAAGGGGGGGACGTTCCGCAATGAGATGTATGCCGACTACAAGGCGCACCGCCCGCCGATGCCGGAGGAGCTGGCGGCGCAGTGGCCGAGCGTGCATGCGGTGACCGACGCCTTCCGCTTCAATCGCATCTGTGTGGAGGGCTTTGAGGCGGATGATGTGATCGCCACGCTGGCCAGACAGGCGGAGGCCAAGGGGTGGGATGTCACCATCGTCTCCACCGACAAAGATCTGATGCAGCTGGTCGGCGATAAGATCTGGATGCTCGATACCATGCGCAAGAAAGATTACGGGCCGGAAGAGGTGAAGGCGAAGTGGGGGGTTGGCCCCGAGCGCATTCACGACCTGCTGGCGCTGGCTGGGGATTCGGCTGACAATATTCCCGGTGTGCCCGGCATCGGCCCGAAGACGGCGGTGCTGTTGCTGGAGAGTTATGGCGATCTGGAGGGGGTGCTCAACCACGCTGCCGAGATCAAGCAGAACAAACGGCGCGAAAATCTCATCAACCACGCCGACGATGCGCGCCTCTCCTACCGACTGGTGGCGCTCAATGATCAGGTGGCACTGCCGCTGACGCTGGATGACCTGGCGGTGCGCGAGCCGGATCGTGAGACGCTCTTTACCCTCTTCTCGCGGCTGGAGTTCCGCCGACTGATTGAGGAGTTCCGCGACATCATGCCGCCGGCGGCGACCGTATCCTCAGAAGAAGCAGCACCAGACGCCGTACCCACCAAGCCGCGCCGGGATATATTGGTCGATGACGAAGCGCAGTTGATGGCATTGATCGAAGCGCTGAAGCAAGCCGATCTGATCGCGCTCGACACCGAGACCACCTCGCTGAATACGCACGATGCCGAGATTGTCGGCCTCTCCTTCGCTGTGCAGCCGCATGAGGGGTACTACATCCCTGTCGGCCACCGACCTGCCGATCTGCTGGCTGCCAGCCCGAAACAGCTGCCGCGCCAGCAGGTGCTCGATGCGCTCAAACCGCTGCTCGAAGATGCGCGCGTCAAGAAATGCGGCCACAATCTCAAATACGATCAGCAGGTGTTGCAGCGCGCCGGCATTACGCTGGCCGGTGTGGTGGCCGACTCGATGCTGCTCGCCTACTGCCTCTACCCCGGTAAATATGCGCCGAGCATGGATCGGGTGGCGGAGGATTATCTCGATTACCGCTGCATCAGCTACGAGTCGGTGGCCGGCAAGGGGGCTAAGCAGATCCCCTTCGATCAGGTGCCGATTGAAGAGGCGCTGCCCTACGCCGCCGAAGATGCCGAGGTAGCGCTGCGATTGACCGAGCTGCTGCGTGTGCAGCTCAGTGAGGAGCAGCGGTTGGCGCGGCATGATGAGGTTGAGCTGCCGCTGTCGCAGGTGTTGGCGGCGATGGAGTGGCGCGGCACCCATCTCGATCGGGAGATGCTGGCGGCGCTCTCCGCCGATTTCGGCGCGCGCATCGATGCGCTGCAGGCGAAGATTCATGCTGCGGCAGGTGAAGATTTCAATATCCAATCCCCCAAGCAGCTCGGTGTGCTGCTGTTTGACAAGCTGGCGCTGCCCGGTGGCAAAAAGACCAAGTCGGGGCAGTGGGCGACCGGTCAGGAGGTGCTGGAGCAGCTGGCCGATGAGCATGAGATCCCGCGCCTGATTCTCGAGGTGCGTCAGTTGGCTAAGCTCAAATCAACCTACACCGACGCGCTGCC
>JALUXN010000292.1 GCA_027018975.1 Mariprofundaceae bacterium
AACCCATCGGACCGACAAATCCGCTCACGCTACCAATCGCCTCCATATCCCGATCGGTCGCCAGCTCGACACTGTCCGCACCGATCACGTGCGCCAACTTGATCTCCTGCAGCTGATCATCGCCGGCTACACAGGCGGCCACAATCTCGCCGTCCGCATCACCACCGATGGCGCGATAGACCAGTGTCTTCACCACCGCAGCCGGCGCGACACCCAAAAACGCGGCCACATCTTCCACAGCGCTCACCTGCGGCGTATCCACGCGCTGCAATTCACCCGCCTCGCCGCCAACTGCCTGCGCACGGCGTGACACCGCCTTCTCGACATTGGCGGCATAATCGCACCCATCGCAGTGAGCGATCAGATCTTCGCCCGACTCGGCCAGCACATGAAACTCGTGCGAATCGCTGCCGCCGATCGAACCGGTATCCGCCTCCACCGGCCGGAACTTCAGCCCGAAACGGGAGAAGATGCGGCAGTAGGCGTCGAACATGCACTGATACTCCTCGGCCAGCGAGGCATCGTCGGCGTGGAAGGAGTAGCCATCCTTCATAATAAACTCGCGCCCGCGCATCAGGCCGAAGCGGGGGCGGATTTCGTCGCGGAATTTGGTCTGAATCTGATAGAGATTGAGCGGCAGCTGTTTGTAGGAGCGCAGCTCGCGGCTGACCAGATCGCAGATCACCTCTTCGTGGGTGGGGCCGAGGCAGGATTCGTGGCCGTGGCGATCTTTGAAACGGAGCAGCTCCGGGCCATATTTCTCCATCCGTTCCGACTGCTCCCACAGCTCACCGGGTTGCACCACCGGCATCAGCAGCTCCTCAGCGCCGGCGCGGTTCATCTCCTCGCGCACCACCGCCTCGATCTTGCGCAGCACCTTCAGCGCCAGCGGCAGATAATCGTACACCCCGCTGGTCACCCGCCGGATATAGCCGGCGCGCAGCAGGAGTTTGTGCGAGATCACCTCGGCATCAGCCGGATCATCGCGCAGAGTTGGGATAAAAGAGTGTGAATAACGCATGCCGGCCATTGTGGAGCCAAGCGCACCCCCGTCAACCTTATCCAGCATTGACAGCTGCCCCCAAATTGTGAAACTTCGCGCCAATTTCCGGCGCCTATAGCTCAGTTGGTAGAGTAGCGGACTTTTAATCCGTGGGTCCTAGGTTCGAGTCCTAGTGGGCGCACCATACATATGTCCAGCAGTATCCATAGAAAGCCTGTAGTCCTAGTGATTACAGGCTTTTCTTATTGCCTTATGTTCACGGTAGTCTTGTATTGTCCACCAACAACTAACAAATTTGTTGCTATGTCTGTTGGTATTTCAGGTTGAAATCGGCGTGATATGCACGCAGGTGTGCACGAACATGGTCTCCGGGCGGATTTTCAGAGACCAGTTGTTCGGCTTTGCTTTGGGGGTGATGTGGTGGGCCCACTAGGACTCGAACCTAGAACCAACCGGTTATGAGCCGGTTGCGCTAACCAATTGCGCCATAGGCCCGCACGCGTGCGCTAAACATGCGCGACTTCGCAGGCGCGGCAGCCTAAACAGCGGTTGGTGGCGTTGCAATCCCGCACGGCGTAAGGTTGCGCACTTATGACAGAAGCAGAAACAGTATCCAGCCAACAACCACAACAATTTACCGACCTCAATCTCCCCGCCGCACTCCAACAGGGCATCGACGGCCTCGGCTTCAGCACGATGACCGACGTACAGCAGACGGCGCTGCCGCTCACCTTGGCCGGCCAAGATGTCGCGGGCCAGGGACGCACCGGCACCGGCAAGACAGCCACCTTCCTGATCACTGCCATCAACCGCCTGCTGACTACACCACCCAAACGGGGACGCGGCACACAGCACACGCGCGTACTGATTATCGCGCCGACGCGCGAGCTGGTGATACAGATTTATGAGGACGCCAAAAAACTGGCTAAATTCACCGATTTGAAACTGCATGCGGTGTATGGCGGTGTCGATTACGAGAAGCAGCGGCTCGGCTTCGAGCAGGGGGTGGATATCCTCATCGGCACGCCAGGGCGGCTGATCGACTACCTGAAAAAGCGCGTCTATTCGCTCTCCAAGACGGAGATGCTGATTATCGATGAGGCCGATCGCATGTTCGACCTCGGCTTTATCAAAGACCTCCGTTTCATGATGCGCCGGCTGCCACCCTACAATGAGCGGCAGTCGCTGATGTTCTCCGCGACACTCTCCCACCGCGTGCTGGAGCTGGCCTACGAACATATGAACTCGCCGGTGAAGCTGCGCGCAGAAGAGGGGGATCTGATCGCCAGCGGCATTGTCGAGAGCATGTACCACACCGGCATGGATGAGAAGTTCCCGCTGCTGGTGCATCTGCTGCGCGAAGCGAACGTCGAGCGCGGCATGATTTTTGTCAACGAAAAGCGCACCGGCGAACGTGTAGCGCGCAATCTGGCGCGTTACGGCATGGCCGTCGGCATTCTCTCCGGCGATGTGCGGCAGAAAAAACGGATGCGGATCTTGGAGGATTTCAGCCGTGGCAAGCTGCATTTGCTGGTCGCCACCGATGTTGCCAGCCGCGGTCTGCATATCGACGGCGTGACGCATGTGTTCAACTACGATATGCCGGAGGACGCCGAAAACTACGTCCATCGCATCGGCCGCACTGCGCGCGCCGGCACCACCGGTGTGGCGATCTCCTTCTCCTGCGAACGCTTCTGCTTTGGCTTGCCCGACATTGAGGCCTACATCGAGCGCAAGATCCCGCTCTGCAATGTGGAACCGGAGATGCTAGAGATCGGCAAACCCACCCATCCGGAGGCGACCGCCGAAGGGCTGAAAAAAGAGGATCGGACTGCCGCGCATGGCGGTAACAGTGCGCAATCAGCTCGTCCGCGTCGTCGTGGATCGCGCCGATCAGGTGGTGGTGGCCGGTCCCGTCGCCGTAACCCTTGAGTAACAAGGCGTGTAACGACTCAGCAGATCGCCCTGATCTTGGACGTGCAACTGCTTGTGCATTGACCGAGCCTCGCTAGGGTCGCCTTTTTCTGAGGAGATGTTCATGCAAATTGCAAACAATCGGGTCGTTTCGATCAACTATACATTAAAAAATGATGCCGGAGCGATTATCGATACCTCCGAGGGCGGCGAGCCGCTCACCTATCTGCACGGGGCGCAGAATATTATTCCGGGGCTGGAGCGTGCGCTCGATGGCAAGGTGGCGGATGATGCGTTGCAGGTCACCATCGAAGCGGCGGATGCCTACGGCGAATACAATAAAGAGCTAACGCAGGTGGTGCCGAGCGAGATGTTCGAAGGGGTCGATAAGGTCGAGCCGGGCATGGAGTTTCAGGCCGAGACCGAGCACGGGGTTCAGGTGATCCGCGTGGCTGCGGTGGATGGCGACAATGTCACCATCGATGGCAACCACCCGCTGGCCGGTGAACGGTTGCACTTTGATGTCTCCGTTGTCGAGGTGCGCGAAGCCAGTGAAGATGAGCTGGCGCACGGCCATGTGCATGGTGACGACTGCTGCCACTGATCACAGACAGTAGATAGTCTGATTCATCCAGACGCCGTGACCTTCGGGTCGCGGCGGCAACTGTTCAGCTCATCCCACGGTTTGCCCGCTAGCTGCGTTGAACATGCTCATGTGCAGCAGCACACTGCGCGTGTTCGCCTTGCTATCGAACAAATCGTGGGCGATCTGAACAGTTCCAGTACGAAGCTGAGTAATTACTTTTAAAACGGCTTCAGGCAGGCGCTTCGATCTGCTCCTTCCAGTCGCACCCTTCGCGAGCACAGACCAGCTCGGTGCCGTTGCGTTTGGTGGTCTTTTCGGTGACAAACGGCGCCTGACACTGCGGGCAGGGACGGGCGACCGGTTTGTTCCAGAGCGCGTTTTTGCACTTTGGATAGGTTGAGCAGGAGTAGAACACCTTGCCGCGCCGCGATTTTTTCTCCAGAAACGTACCCTTGCCACAGACCGAACAGGTGACGCCGGTATCCTTCGGCTTCTCCAGCGGTTGGATGTTCTTGCATTTCGGGTAGGCGGAGCAGCCGAGGAACTTGCCGTAGCGTCCGGCTTTGATCGCCATCGGCGCACCGCACTTGTCACACTTCTGATCGGAGAGCTCCGGCTCCGCCTGCTCCTTCTCACCATTGAGCGGCTTGGCGACCTTGCACTGCGGGTAGCCGGTACAGGCGAGGAACTTGCCATATTTGCCCAACTTGATGGCCATCGGCTTGCCGCACTCCGGGCAGACTTCGTCAGTCGCCTCCGACGGGCGGTCGGCAGTCGCGGCCACATCCACCGCCGCCTTGAACGGCTTCCAGAAGTCGCGCAGCACCGGCTTCCAGCCGATTTCGCCGCGCGCCACCGCATCGAGCTTCGCCTCCACCGAGGCGGTGAAAGTGGGGTCAACAATCTCCGCGAAGGAGCCGACGAGGAATTTATTCACCCACTCGCCGGTGTCAGTCGGCACAAAGCGCTTCTTCTCCATCTCCACATATTTGCGCTCGCGCAAGACGTTCAGGATCGACGCATAGGTCGATGGCCGGCCGATGCCATTGGCCTCCAGCTCCTTGACCAGCGTCGCTTCGGAGAAGCGCGGTTTCGGCTCGGTGAAGTGCTGCTTCGCCTCGGCGGATGAGATCTGAATCGCATCACCCACCTGCAGCTGTGGCAGCAATTTCTCCTGCTCCGCCTTGCTCGGCTCATCGGTGCCGGCGATATAGAGCTTACGGAAGCCCGGGAAGGCGAGCGTGGAGCCGGTGGCGCGCAGGGTGAGATCGCCGGAGCTAATATCGGCACGCACCTGATCGAGAATCGCCGGCGCCATCTGCGAGGCGAGCGCCCGCTTCCAGATCAGCGTGTAGAGGCGCAGCGCATCGTGATCAAGCTGCGACTTCATCACCTCCGGCGTGCGCAGAATCGAGGTCGGACGGATCGCCTCATGCGCCTCTTGGGCATTTTTGGACTTGGTTTTGAAGCGGCGCGGCTTCGCCGGCAGATAATCGCTGCCAAACTGCTGGCCGATGTGGGCGCGCATCTCACTGATCGCATCCTCGGAGAGGTTGAGCGAGTCGGTACGCATGTAGGTGATCAGACCGACCAGCTCACCATTGACCTCAATACCTTCATATAACTTCTGCGCCACCTGCATCGTCTTGCGGGCGGTGAAGCCCAGTTTGCGCGAGGCATCCATCTGCAGGGTGGTGGTGATAAACGGCGGCGACGGCTGCTGGCGCGCCTGCTTCTTCTGCACATCACTGACCTGAAATGCACCCTTCTCCACGCGCCGCGCCATGGTCTTGGCGGAGACACCATCTTTGATGGCAAACTTGGTCAGCGCCTTGCCATCGACCGCCTGCAGCTGCGCCTGAAACGGCTCGTTACGCACCGCACAGGCCGCCTCAATCGTCCAGAACTCTTTGGGCACGAAATCGCGAATCAGCTGTTCGCGTTCACAGATCAGACGCAGCGCCACCGACTGCACACGACCGGCCGACAGACCGCTGCGTACCTTGCGCCACAACAGCGGCGACAGGGTGAAGCCGACCAGATAGTCGAGCGCGCTGCGCGCCTGCTGCGCATCGACCAGCTGCATATCGATCTGCGAGGGGTGCGCCACCGCCTCGGTGATCGCCTTTTTGGTGATCTCATTGAAGGTGATGCGCTGGATCTGCTTGCCCTCCAAGCTACCGCGCTGACGCAGCACCTCGGCAACATGCCAGGCAATCGCCTCCCCCTCGCGATCCAAATCGCTGGCGAGAATGAGCGTATCAGCGCGTTTCATGGCGCGATCAATCGCATCGAGCCGTTTTTTCTTATCGTCAATGATCTGATATTTGATGGCGAAATCGTTATCGGGATCGACCGATCCATCCTTTTTCGGGAAGGCGCGCACATGGCCGTAGCTGGCCAACACTTTGTAGCCGCGACCCAGATATTTTTCGATCGTTTTCGCTTTGGCGGGAGACTCCACGACAACAACAGCACTCATCTACTTGCACCCCACACCCAGCCGTTATGCACTCCGCAAGCGCAAATAACCGCTATGATTTTTCACTCGAACTGATCTAAGTTGTCAGAATATATCGACTTCCCGGCAAGCGTTCGATTGCCCCCTGCAGTTCAAGGCGCAGCAAGATGGGCGAAAGCTCCGGCACGGTCAAGCCGCAACCTTCAGCCAGATGGTCCAGATGCATGGCACCGGCGGTGAGTAGATCGAGCAGTTGCTGCTCCTGTTTATCGTCGGTTTGGTAGCGCGATTCAGCGCTTGCGGCGCTGTCTTGCGCCGCCTGCCAGCCCAGCTGTTCCAGCAGCTGGTCGGCGCTCTCGATCAGCGTCGCTCCTTCGCGGATCAGCTGATGACAGCCGGCGTGATGGTTGCCGAGCACCGAACCGGGCACGGCA
>JALUXN010000293.1 GCA_027018975.1 Mariprofundaceae bacterium
GCCAAACTGCGACCCCGGCGTCAACCTCGGCGCAACCATCTGCCACCACGCAGACAAGCAAAACCTCGACCGCCACTGTCGCCGACATGATGGATACCCCGGCACCAGCCGAGAGCGATATGCATCTGATTCCGCAGGCGCAGGCAGCGGAAAATGCCAACTGGCAACCGAAGCCGACCAGCGGCAAACCGAACATCCTGGTGATCATGGGCGACGACATCGGCCGCTTCAATATCAGCGCCAACAACATGGGTATGATGGGCTATCGCACCCCCAATATTGACCGCATCGCCTATGAAGGGGTCAACTTCACCGACGCCTATGGTGACCAGAGCTGCACCGCCGGCCGCTCCAGCTTCATCACCGGCCAGCATCCGATCCGCACCGGCCTGAGCAAAGTCGGCCTGCCGGGCGCACCGGAGGGGATCAGCAAAAAAGACCCGACGCTGGCTGAACTGCTCAAGCCCTACGGCTACGCCACCGGCCAGTTCGGCAAGAACCACCTCGGCGACCGCGACGAACATCTGCCGACTAACCACGGCTTCGATGAGTTTTTCGGCAACCTCTACCACCTCAACGCCGAAGAGGAACCGGAGCGCCCCGACTATCCGAAGAGCGCTGCATTCAAGAAACATTTCGGCCCGCGCGGTGTGATCCACTCCTATGCGGATGGTCGCGTCGAAGATACCGGCCCGCTGACCCGCAAACGGATGGAGACCATCGATGAAGAGGTCACCGCTGCGGCGCTGAAGTTCATCGACAAAGCGCATGCCGCCAAGAAGCCCTTCTTTGTCTGGTACAACACCACCCGCATGCACATCTTCACCCACCTGAAAAAATCATCGCAAAACGTGACCGGCAAGGGTGTCTATGCCGACGGCATGGTGGAGCATGACAAGATGGTCGGGCAGATGCTCGACAAACTCGACGAGCTGGGTATCGCCGACAACACCATCGTCATCTACACCACCGACAACGGCGCCGAGCTCTTCCTCTGGCCGGATGGCGGCTACACCATGTTCCGCGGTGAGAAGAACACCAACTGGGAGGGCGGCTACCGTGTGCCGATGATGGTGCGCTGGCCGGCGAAGATTAAGCCGGGGCAGGTCTCCAACGACATCATCTCCCTGCTCGATTGGTATCCGACATTGATGGACGCCGTCGGCGACCCGAATATCAAGCAGGAGCTGCTCAAGGGCAAAACAGTGGGCGGCACCACCTACAAGGTGCATCTGGATGGCTACGACTTCCTGCCCTATCTCACCGGCAAGGCGACCCGCGGCCCGCGTAAAGAGTTTATCTACAGCTCCGACACCGGCGACATTGTCGCCCTGCGCTACGGCGACTGGAAGTTCGTCTTCCGCGAGCAGCGCGCGCATGGCCTCAAGGTATGGCAGGATCCTTATGTCACGCTGCGTGCACCGAAATTGTACAATCTACGCATGGATCCATTGGAGCGCATGGATCACGAGAGCGGCGCGTATGAGAAGTGGTTTATGGAGCACATGTTCCTGATTGCGCCGGCGATGGGTGTGGTGGCGAAATTCAAGCAGACCTTCAAGGATTTCCCACCACGTCAGAAACCGGGCTCATTCGTGCCGTGATCTGCCACGGTTCACCACAGTGATGCAACCAACCGGCCGCCCTGTTGCGGCCGGTTGTCGTTGCACACCACGTGAATATGAGTCGTAAGGTTTTTGCATCATACGCTACCTATGGCATGTTTACGGCTATGAACAACAGATGGAACGACTGGTTGCATGGCTGATGTAGTCGTCATCCGCACCACACTCGACAGCGCGGAGCTGGCGGAACAGCTGGCACGTCAGGCGGTTGAACAGCGGCTGGCCGCCTGTGTGCAGATCACGCCGGCCATCCGATCGACCTACCGCTGGCAGGGGGAGATTGAGACAGCAACCGAGTGGCTGCTGGAGATCAAAACCACTCCGGCCATGCGGCAGAAAACCATCGACTGGTTGAGCAGCGCACACCCCTACGAGCTGCCGGAGATCATCTGGCGATGCGACCACGCCACCCGAGCCTACAGCGACTGGGTGCAGAGAGAGACAGGAGTCATAGATGATTGAAGTAAGTTTTGCAGGCGCCCTACTGGCCGGATTGCTATCGTTTTTATCGCCATGCGTACTGCCGCTGGTGCCGGCCTATCTCTCCTTTATCTCCGGCGCCACAGTCGATGAACTGCGGCAACGCGAACAGGCCGACCACGCCCTGCGCCGCCACGCCCTGCTGCAATCGATCTGGTTTGTCGCCGGTTTCAGCTTGGTGTTCATCGCACTCGGCGCTTCAGCCACCCTGCTCGGGCAGTGGATGCTCACCCATCTGGGCATGCTCGGCAAAATCGCCGGCGCACTGATTGTCCTCTTCGGCTTGCACTACACCGGCCTGATTCGCATCCCCTTTTTGATGATGGAGGCGCGCTTCGACACCGGCGGTATCAACGCCAAACGCGGCATCGGTGCCCTACTGCTCGGCGCCGCATTCGCCTTCGGCTGGACACCCTGTGTCGGCCCGATTCTGGGCGCCATTCTGGCCGTTGCCGGCGCGCAGGGCGAGGTGCTGCACGGTGTGGCACTGCTCTCCATCTACTCGCTGGGTCTGGCCATCCCCTTCCTGCTCGCAGCTCTGGTGACCGACTCTTTCCTGCGCTGGTCGCAGGGGTTCAAGCGCCATCTCAGCGTGGTCGAAAAGATCTCCGGCGCACTGTTGATCTTTGTCGGCATCCTCATCTTCCTCGGCAGCTTCAGCATGATCGCCGGCTGGCTCATCCGCTGGTTCCCATTCCTCGCCGACCTCGAAGGCGCGCTGCTGCCGTAAAGCCAGGAGCACCGCTTCATCATGAGCGCTCTCCTTTTAGAAAAAATCACGTCATCCCTGAGCTGAGCGCCTTCCATGACTACGTGGATTCCCATGCCCCTCGGGAATGAACGTTTTTTTCATGACTACCCAAATCACACAGTTGCGAAGTCTATAAAAAGCTCTAAAATAAACCTCCTTTTAAAGTCTTAATTAAGAGGGAAATATGCGAAAAGTACTATCCGATTATTCTGCAAGTATATCAGAACTAAAGAAAAACCCCACAGCACTATTGAATCATGCCCAAGGCGCTCCCATCGCAATTCTCAACCACAATACGCCAGCAGCCTATTTTGTGCCGGCTGAAACCTATGAATGGCTCATGGATCAATTGGAGGATTTTGAGTTGACTCAGATTGTACAGGAACGTGTTCATGAAAAAACTGCAGCAATCGAAGTCGATCTCGATGACCTATAAGATCAAATTTCTGCCCAGCGCCATGAAGGAGTGGCAGAAGATTGCACCCCCGATACAGAAACAATTCAAAAAGAAGCTGGCCGAAAGAGCTGAAACACCACACAACCCGGCCAGCCGATTACGCGGTTTTCAGAATGTTTACAAGATCAAACTACGCGCCGCCGGCTATAGGCTGGTGTATGAGGTTGATGATGACACGATCGTCATAGTTGTTATTGCGGTTGGCAAAAGGGAGAAAGGTCTGGTGTATGCAAAAGCAGCAGAGCGCCAGTAGCCAGCGCATGAAATAGTTCACGCTTGTTTGGAAAAAACACATCTATCGAATTCAACCACACCCTGTAATTGTTCAAATCGCCCATGGTTTGTTCGATAGCAAGGCGAACACGCGCAGTGTGCAATTGCACATGAGCATGTTCAACGCCGCTAGCGGGCAAACCGTGGGATGAGCTGAACAGTTACTCGCCCCATGCTTGAAATCGTCGCGGGAACCTGCTTCAATCGCTGGCATGCAGACTGATTACGCCGCCGAATTCGAGACTCGCACCCAGGCGCTGGCCGAACATCTGACCACCATTCGCCGCAATATGGAGCAGATGATGGCCGAGAATCATCGCATGCGTGAGGTGGTGCGCATCGCGGAGAACGAACTGCGTAAACGGCGCGATCAGGTGCGCCAGATGGAGGAGGAGATCGAAGCTCTGCGCGGCGACCGGCGCGAAGCAAAAGCGCGCGTGGAGCATGCCATGGAGCAGCTCGATAACCTGATCGCCAATGGCGAAGCCGATGCGGCGCAAACCACTGAAGAGAGCAGTTCATGAGCCATAGCGTTGAAATCAGCCTGATGGGGCGCAACTTCTCGATTTTGACCGACGAAGCGCCGGAGGGTGTACAGGCGGCCGCCGCACTGGTGCAGGAGAAGATCGATGAGCTGCGCGCTATGGGCGCTTCAGTCGGCTCCGATCGCCTGTTGACACTGGTGGCGCTCAATCTGGCCGGCGAACTGCTCAAAAGCCGCGCCACGCAAGCCGAAGATCTCGATCAACAACTGGCCGCGCTGGACAAGGTGGTGCAACAAGCCGAGGGGTTGGCACAAGCGCCGCTACGTTAACATGACAGAGACCATGCGCAGCCGCCCCGCTGCCAACGCCAATACAACACCGTGCCCCACAGATTCAAATGAGCACGATAAAACCACGCTACGCACCACCCTTCTGCAGCGCAGGGCGGCAATTGCCGGCCCGAATCGGCGTCGCTATGCCGAGCATATTCACACGCATCTGATCCTCCACTTGGCTGAACGCGAACTGACCGACGCGCCGCTGCTGCTCTATCGCTCACTGGCCAGCGAAGTCGATACGACGGCGCTGTTCGATATGACACCGCAACCCTGCTATGCGCCGGTCACCGCCGGCGATGGAAGCATGCAGTGGCGGCGCGTGACGCATGAGACCGTATGGCAGCGCGCCGGTTTCGGTGTCGAAGAGCCGCAAAACGGAGCGCTGTGGCGCGTGGATGAGGGGGCGGTGGTGATTGCGCCGCTGGTCGGCTTTGATCGCACGGGTACGCGGCTGGGCATGGGCATGGGCTGCTATGACCGCTGGCTGGCCACGCACCGGGCGCAGGTCGATCGTGTGATCGGGATCGCATTTTCCTGTCAGGAGGTCGCCAAGCTGCCGCGTGAAGCGCATGATGCGCCGCTCGATGCGGTGATAACTGAGCGTGAGGTGATTGTGTGCCGGAAACAATAGAGATCTTGGTCATTGGCGACATTCTGGGCAAAGCCGGCCGGCGCGCGCTCAAGGAGCATCTGCCTCGATTGATCGATCAGCAGCGGCTCGATTTTGTCGTTGCCAACGGGGAAAATCTGGCGCACGGTTTTGGCACCACGGACAAAGTGGCGGCCGAGATGTTCAACATCGGCGTGAATGTGTTGACCAACGGCAACCACTGCTGGGATCAACGTTCATTCTTGGAGCATATCGACGATGACGACCGCTTCGTGCGGCCGATGAACTTTTCGCGCTTCGCACCCGGGCGCGGCTGGACTGTGCAGGAGACGGCGGCCGGTTATCGGGTGGCGGTGATCAATCTGATCGGACAGGTCTTCATGGGCGCTTGGGATTGTCCGTTTGAGGCGGTCGAGCAGGCGCTGGCGGAGATCCCCGACGATGTGCATGCGGTGCTGGTCGATATGCATGCCGAGGCAACCAGCGAAAAGATGGGCATGGGTTGGTATCTCGACGGGCGCGCCTCGTTTGTCTATGGCACCCATACCCATGTGCCGACCTGCGATGAGATCATCCACGCCTCCGGCACCGCCTATCAATCGGACATCGGCATGACCGGCTCCTACCACTCGATCATCGGCATGAAGATCGATGGCGCCCTCAAGCGGATG
Organism: Mariprofundaceae bacterium; assembly: GCA_027018975.1. GTDB lineage: Bacteria > Pseudomonadota > Zetaproteobacteria > Mariprofundales > Mariprofundaceae > Mariprofundus. The sequence goes on from JALUXN010000293.1 coordinate 5,691, forward strand.
GTGGAGCGGCTGCCGCAGCGCTTCGAGGCGGTGGAGCGCGGCGCATCGATCTTCGCCACACGCCTATCGATCGACCCCGCTACGCGCCACACCGTGGCCATCGAGCGGATTCATATTCCGCCGGCACACACGCCGCAATAACCCACACCAACTACAGGAGAGATTATGATGTTGACACGCCTGAAACAGCTCATCATGGCCACCACTCTGCTCTGGCTCAGCGGTTGCGCAGCCAGTGTGCAGACCGATTTCAACGAGCAGTTCGACTTCTCAAGCTTGAAGCACTACCTGATCCGTATCGATGACCAGCAGAGCAGCGGCAATCCGCTGCTCGATGGCCCATTGGTGCAGCAGCGCATGCTGCGCAGCCTCAATGCGGTGCTCAAAGAGAAGGGGTACAGCCCCGACGAGCAGCCCGACTTCATCGTCACCTATCTGCTCAAAAACAAACGTGAAGTAGAGAGCCGCTCCGGCATGGGCTACGGCGTTGGCTTTGTCGGCGGCGCGATGGGCTTCGGCATCTCCTCCGGTGGCGGCGTCACGGTGTACAACAAGGCGCTGTTGACCATCAGCATTTACGATGCCCGCGACCCGTCGCTGCTGCTCTGGCGCGGCATGTCCGAAAAACGGCTATCCAAGGGCGATACCAGTGCCGAAGATATGGATAAACTCATTCACGGTGTCGTCGCCAATATTTTAAGCC
>JALUXN010000294.1 GCA_027018975.1 Mariprofundaceae bacterium
TACCTGATCCTCGATGGTAAAGTCGATATCCGCATCCAGCGCAGCGATGGCGTCACCACCACCATCAACCAGATGCAGGCGAGCAACTTCTTCGGCGAATTTGCCTGCCTCTACCGGCTGCGCCGCTCCGCTTCTGTCGTTACCACTGCGCCATCACTGCTGCTGGAGTTCTCCGATCAATCGATTGCCGCGCTGCTCGAACAATCCCCCATGGCCGGTGACTATCTGATGCGCACGGTCAAAAACCGCCTTGTCCACGCCATGACCTTCAACCTCCCCGCCTTTGCCGACATCCCCGATGAAGACCGCCTCTGGCTGGCCGATGCATCGACAGTCGATGAATATCAGACAGGCGACACCATCCCCAGCTGCCATCCCGGCACACCCTCCTGCGACATCATCCTCACCGGCAGCGCCACGCTGGAGATCCAAAGCAGCCTCAACGGCGATAAACGAACAGTACCGCTGCCAACCGGCGCCATCTTCGGCGATGCCGATGCCTGCATCCGCACACCGCGACAGAGCCGCATCGTTGCCAATGAACGCACCCTCATCTGCCGCATGCCGGCACACATCTTCACCTCCTTCCTGCAGCTCTACCACTGTTTCGAACAGCAGATCACCCGCGCCCACGCCGCATAGCGCCTTTAGAAAACATCACCCCCTCATCCCCGAGCACCCCTAGGGGGATCCATTACCCTGCAATGACCCAAGAAAAACATGACTTTTACCTGTTGCCACCGTTATAGTTCGTTGCATCAGGGGCACGCACCCAACAACAGACGAGCTTCAATCAATGACTAAAACGAATTGGAAGCAGACCGGAGGGGAGAAGCAGCATGGAGACAATGACTCAGGATGAGATGAAACAACAGGTCGCCGAAGCGGCGCTGGCCTATGTCAAACCCGGCACCATGATCGGCGTCGGCACAGGCTCCACAGCCAACAAGTTCATCGATGCGCTGGCCAGCATTAAAGATCAGCTCCTCGGCACTGTCGCCAGCTCCGAAGCAACCGCCGAGCGCCTGCGCGGCCACGGCATTCCTGTCCTCACCCTCAACGAAGCGCTGCAGCAGGTGGAGACACTCTCCGTCTATATCGATGGTGCTGATGAGTTCGACCCCGGCAAAAATCTCACCAAGGGCGGTGGCGGTGCGCTGACGCGCGAAAAGATTGTTGCCGCAGCCTCCGATGCCTTCGTCTGCATTGTCGATCAGAGCAAACAGGTAGCGCATCTGGGCGCCTTCCCGCTGCCGATCGAAGTAATCCCCATGGCGCAGAGCCTAGTGGAGCAGGCGGCGCGCGCCATCGGTGGCCAACCGCGCCTGCGAGAGGGATTCACCACCGATAACGGCAACATCATTCTCGACGTGTACGGCCTCACCATCACTGAGCCGCGCCAGCTCGAAGATCATCTCAACACCATCCCCGGCGTGGTCACCAACGGCATCTTCTCCCATCAGGGCGCAGACACCGTCCTGATGGCCACCCCCACAGGCGTGCAAACCATCCAATGACCAGGCAGCGCTTTGTGCCTGCTGCAGTGCAACCGTTCAAACCGCCCATCGCAACAGCTCGCAGATGCGGCGTCTCTCTACTGCGCGCACTCTTACTCCTTGCACCGCTGACACTGCTGCTCGGAGCGCAGCCGGCAGCCGCGCTCAATCTATCGCTGGAGCCACTGCAACCTATCCCCGAAAAGATTCCAGCCGATCCGGCGCTGGCCAAGCTGGGCGAAAAACTCTTTTTTGACCCGCGCCTCTCCGCCGACAACACCATCTCCTGCGCCCACTGCCACGATCTCGAGCATGGCGGTGTCGACGGCCTGAAACACTCTTACGGCGTGGATGGCCGGGAGGGGATGGTCAACTCGCCAACTGTCTTCAACAGCGGCCTCAACTTCGCCCAATTCTGGGACGGCCGCGCCGCCACACTGGAGGATCAGATCGACGGCCCGGTGACCGGTCATGTCGAAATGGATTCCAAGTGGCCGGACGTACTGAAAAAACTGCGTGAAGACCAGCTCTACAAACAGCGCTTCCACACCCTCTTTGACGACGGCCTCACCGCCAACAATGTCAAACACGCCATCGCCGAGTTCGAGCGCACCCTGCTCACCCCGGACTCCCGCTTCGACCGTTACCTCAAGGGCGATGTCAACGCCATCAACGAGGCGGAGAAACACGGCTACGCCCTGTTCAAAAGTTACGGCTGCGTCAGCTGCCATCAGGGGCGCAATGTCGGCGGCAACCTGTTCCAGAAACTTGGCGTGATGGGGGATTATTTCAAAGAGAACGCCATGGAGAACAAAGCCGGCCTCGGCCGCTTCAATGTCACTGGACTGGCCAGCGACAAACACCGCTTCAAAGTACCATCGCTGCGACTGGTTGTGCTCACAGCCCCCTACTTTCACAACGGCCGCTACCGCACTCTGGCCGAAACCATCCGCACCATGGCCAAGTTCCAACTCGGCCGCCATATCCCCGATGAGGATATCCGCTACATCATCCAGTTTCTCTACACCCTGCCGGGCAAATACCGCGGCAAATCGCTGGAACCGAAAGATCGCCCCCTGCTCCACTTCGGCAATCTGGATAGCGCGCCCTCCGGAGCAGACTCATGAACAGCGCCGCCGGCCACGCTTTTTCATTCAGAAAAATCCCCATGTCCGCGCATCTGCTGATTCTGATGCTGCTGTCGGGACTGCTGATCCACGATTTCCTCCATCTGCAACGCTTTGATAGCGCGCAGCTTTCCCGCGTCCACAGCCTGATCGACCAACTGGAGAAGCTCGATGCCGAAACCGAGCAGTTTATGCTGCAGACCATCAATCACACCCGCTTCAACTATGACGACCTCACCGACGACACGTTGGCAATGCGTGACACCTACCACCTGCTGCAGAGCGAGCTATCCGATGCCCGCTTCCGAGATTCGCTGCAAGACCTCCACGACTCACTCACCACCCAGTTCACTGCCATTGACGAGTTCAAAGCCGCCTTCTCCATCTGGGCAAACTCTTCACGCTATCTATCGGTACTCATCAAACAGCTGATCGCCGCACATCCGCAGCAGCGCCTCATGCTGACCGAGCTCAACCGGGATGTACTCAACTGGCAGCTCTATCCCGACAATGACGAACTGAAAACGCAACTGCTGCAACAGTCCAAAATCCTGCGCACTACGGGGATGGAAGAGCTCTATCGACATCTGCAGATTATTCTCACACAGGGTGGTGAGGTACTCGATGCCATCACCGCCAGCACCACATGCGGCACACCGGAGAATGCGGAACGCCTCGGCGAACAGTTCGACGCCTTCTACACTCAGGAGATGGATCAAAAACGGCGCAACGAACAGACCCTGCTGATGCTCGGTGCCCTGCTGCTCGCCTATCTCGTACTGCTGCTGATGATGCGTCAACATGATCAACGCGCCCTGCGCGAGAGCGAACAGCGTTTCCGGCTGCTGTTCGATCTGATCCCTGACGCGGTCGGCATTCACCAACGCGGCCTCTGGCGTTATGTCAATCCGGCAGCGATGCAGATGTATGGCGCCAAATCGGCTGACGAACTCATCGGTAGCCCAGTCCTGGAGCGGATACACCCGGATCACCGTCGCCAAGTGGCCGAACGCATCCAGAACGAGGTGAAAAAGAACCAGCCCGTGCCATTGATGGCGCAGAAACATCTGCGCATCGACGGCAGCAGCTTCTATGCTGAAGTACAGGGGATCCCCTTCGAGGAGCGTGGTCAACAGAGCATCATGGTCGTAGCGCGCGACATCACCCAGCGCATCCATGCCGAACGTGAATCATCGCGCCTGATTACCATCCTCGAGCACACCTCCGATTTTGTCGGCATGGCCGATCGCAACGGGCAGGTGCTCTACGTCAATCCGGCCGGCAAGTCGCTGGTCGGTCTAGCCGCCGATCACGATGTGCAGCAGATGCAGATCGCCGACTTCCACCCCGAGCATGAGACCGCCCGCCTGCTGCACGAAATCCTCCCCAAGGCCGAGGCGACAGGCAGCTACCAGACCAAGGCCATCTTCAAACACAGTGACGGCCACGACATCACCGTATCCGCAGTGTTCACCGCCCATCAGGACAACACCACCGGCAAAGCGACCCATTTCTCCGTCATCGGGCGCGATTTGACCGCCGAACTGGAGCGCAATAAACAGCTCGAACATACCCAGCGGCTGGAGAGCCTTGGCATCCTTGCCGGCGGCATCGCCCACGATTTCAACAACATCCTCACCGCCATCATGGGCAACGCCGCCATGGCCAATCGCGGTCTGGAACAGAGCAACCCGGCACGCGAACAACTCGCCCGCATTGAAGCGGCCACCCGCCGCGCCTCCGATCTCTGCAAACAGATGCTGGCCTACTCCGGCAAGGGTCGATTCATCATCAAAGCGACCAACCTCACCGATCTGGTCGAAGACATGACCCGCCTGATGGAGGTCTCGATCCACAAGAATGTGGTCATCAAGTACCATCTGGCCGAAAATCTGCCTGCAGTGGAGATCGATACTGCCCAAATCCAACAGGTGATTCTCAACCTGATCACCAATGCCAATGAGGCGATCGGAGAGAAGAGCGGTGTGATCTCCTTCTCCACCGGCATCATGCATGCCGACCGTCACTATCTCGATCAAACCCTGACCGACAAACCACTGCCGGAAGGGCGCTACGTCTATTTTGAGGTCTCCGACACCGGCTGCGGCATGGATGAGCAAACCATGCAGCACATGTTCGACCCCTTCTTCACCACCAAATTCACCGGCCGTGGCCTCGGCATGAGTGCCGTACTCGGCATTGTGCGCGGCCATCAGGGGGCGATGCGCGTCTATAGTGAGCTCGGTAAAGGGACGACATTCAAGGTACTCCTGCCGGTCAGTGAGCAAGCTGTCGCAGTCGAAGAGAGCATAGATCACAACGACAGCAGCCCGCTCACCGGCACCATCCTGATCGTCGATGATGAGGAGACGATCCGCGAAGTCGCCGCCATGATGCTCGAAGAGGCTGGGTTTGACACCATGAGCGCCAACGATGGCGTCGAAGCGCTGGAGGTGTACAAACAGCATGGCGACAGGATCACCGGCGTACTGATGGATATGACCATGCCGCGCATGGATGGCAAGGAGTGCTTCCGCGAACTGCGCCGGATCAATCCCGACGTGAAAGTGGTGCTCTCCAGCGGCTACAACGAGCAGGATGCCACCAGCCGCTTTGTCGGTCAGGGGCTGGCTGGATTTATCCAGAAACCCTATTCACCGGAAGCGTTGATCGACAAAATGCGCGAGGTATTCGCCGCATCTTGATCCCCCTGCAGACGCTGCATCCACACAGAGGAGCCTGAACATGAAACTACTGGTTGGGCAGATCGCCCCGCGTGTGGGCGATCTCGACGGCAATGTGCAGCTGATCCATGCCGCCATCGCCGAGGCGCAGCGTGCGCATTGCGATCTTGTCGCGCTGCCGGAGCTGGCGGTGACCGGTTATCCGCCGGAAGATCTGCTGCTGCGTCCGGCCTTTATGGATGCCGTGGAGAAGGCGGTGGCGGCGGTGGTCGCGGCCAGCGGTGAGAGCTGTGTCATCTTCGGTGCGCCGCGCCGCGATGGCACCACCCTGCGCAACAGCCTCTTTCTGGCACAGCACGGCCGCATCATCGGCTGTTACGATAAACAGCAGCTGCCCAACTACGGCGTCTTCGATGAGCAGCGCTATTTCACCGCCGGCGGTCGGCAGGATGTGGTGTTCGAGGTCAATGGCTGGCGCATCGGCGTGGGTATCTGCGAGGATCTCTGGAGCGATACACTGGCCGCCCGCCATGCGCAGATCGGCTGCGATCTCTGGCTTAATCTCAACGCTTCCCCGTTTCATGTCGGCAAGCAGCAGGAGCGTGAGGCGCTGGTCAGGCGTCGCGCGCAAGCCTTCGCGGCACCGCTGCTCTACGTCAATCCGGTCGGCGGGCAGGATGAGATTGTCTTCGATGGCGGCTCGCATCTGGTCGATCGTGATGGCCAGCTGGCGCTGCGCCTGCCGCTGTTTGAGGCGGCAACCGCCATTGTCGATCTCGGCGCGGTCGGCACTACAGCGGTGACGCCACTGCCCGATCCGCTGGCGCAGATCCACGCCGCACTGGTGATGGGTATCCGCGACTATGTGCTGCGCAACGGCTGCCAGCAGGTGGTGATCGGTCTCTCCGGCGGCATCGACTCGGCGTTGACAGCGGCGTTGGCGGTCGAAGCGCTGGGGGCTGAACACGTGCTGGGTGTGCTGCTGCCATCGCGCTACTCCAGCGACCACTCAATCAGCGATGCCGAGGCGCTGGTC
>JALUXN010000295.1 GCA_027018975.1 Mariprofundaceae bacterium
ACAGGGGGCGCGCCTGCAGTGGCTGGAGCAGCTGCAACACACCGGTCGGCAGATGCTTGCCAGCCATCAGGCCGAAAATCAGCAGCCCGCCTTCGAGGCGCTGGCGGCGCTGTTGCAGCTCGATACAACGCCTAAGCGGATCGCGGCAGTCGATAACGCCCATCTCGGCGGCAAACAGATGGTCGCCGCCATCACCTACGCCAACTGGCAGGGCGCGGAGAAAGCCAACTACCGCCGCTACCGGCTCGATGCTGCGGAGAACCCCGCCACACCGCTCATCGAGGGCGATGATTACGGCGCCATGGCGCAGGTGTTGTGTCGCTTTTTCCGCGCCATTGCCGAACAGACGATCCCGCAGCCGGATCTGATGCTGATCGATGGTGGCCGCGGCCAATTGCGGGTGGCGCTGGACTGCTTGGCGGAGACTTCGCTGACACTGAAACTGGTTGCTGTCGCCAAAGGCGAGGGGCGCAAGGTGGGCAACGAAACCCTCTGGCCGGGCTGGCGGATGCATGACGGGGTCGAGCAGCCGAACACCATCGGCGAGCCAATCCAGCCGGGCGTCCACTCCCCTGCCCTGCTGCTGATCGCCCGCGTGCGCGACGAAGCACACCGCTTCGCCGGCGCCTACATGCGCAAACGCAAGAAGCAGAGCATGTTCACCTCATCGCTGGACACCATCCACGGCATCGGCCCAAACAAACGCGCCGCCCTGCTCAAACATTTCGGCGGCATCGACGGCGTCAAAAAAGCGAGCCGCGATCAGCTGACCCAAGTCGCCGGCATCTCCGGCAAACTCGCCGAGCAGATCTTCACCGCCCTGCATCGTTAGGCGTTTGTCGGCGTGATGAGAAGTCTTCTGCGCGGCAGGGGCAGCGACGCAAAATTACCCAGTACCACCCCGACGCCCTTTTGATTAGGGTGCCGCCATGTCTGAATCTTCTGCTCATCTTGCCACCCGCATCGCCGTTAAACTGATCCAGCGTGAGTCGATCACGCCTGCCGATGGCGGTTGTCAGGATTATATCGAATCGTTATTGGCGCCGCTCGGCTTTGTGCGCACTCATGTCGATGCTGGCGGTGTCACCAACAGCATCTATGCCCGCCCGGGCGAACTGGCCGGCACACTCGCGTTTGTCGGTCATACCGATGTGGTACCGACGGGCGATCTGGCGGCGTGGTCGCATAGCCCCTTCTCCGCAACTATCGAGGATGGCATCCTGCATGGTCGCGGCGCGCAAGATATGAAGGGGGCGGTTGCTTGCTGGATTGCGGCGGTCGCCGAGCTCTGCCAGGCGCAGACACCGCTGCCGACGCTGCAGATGTTGATCACCTCCGATGAGGAGGGGGAGTCGATCGACGGCACCATTCGACTGGTCGAGCAGATGCAGCGCGATCAATCGCTGCCCGATGCCGCTGTGGTGGGCGAGCCCTCCTGTTCCGAGGCGGTCGGCGACACCATTCGGCGCGGTCGGCGCGGCGTGATTCAAGTGCGCATGAACGTACACGGCAAACAGGGGCACTCCGCCTATCCGCAGGATGCCGACAACGCCATCCACCGCGCGGCACCGGCACTTGCCGCCATCGCCGCCACCGATTGGGGCGCGGCGACCGATGGTTTTCCGCCGACCAGCTGTCAGATCACCAATATTCAGGGCGGCACTGGTGCCAGCAACGTGATTCCCGGCAACTGCAGTGCATTTCTCGATATCCGCTACAACCCCGGCAACAGCTTTGGCGAGATCAAGGCGGCGATTGAGGCCGCTTGCCACGACATCGACTGCACGCTCGATTTTGACCATGTCGCCACCGCCTTTTCGACGCCGGACGGCATCTTTCTCGATCAGGTCTGCGATGCGATTGCTGCCGTCACCGGCATCACCACCTGCCGCGACACCGGCGGCGGCACCTCCGATGGCCGCTTCCTCGCCGCAGCCGGCGTGCCGGTCGCGGAACTCGGCACCACCAACTCGACGATCCATCAGATCAACGAGCAGGTAGCCCTCCATGAATTACAGACCTTGACCAACATTTACCGCCATATCATTGAACATTTTGAGGTTTCCCATGACTGAAAAACTCGGCGCGACGCGCAATCACCCGACCCGCCATCTGGAGACATTCGCCAACCCCAATCCAGAACGCGACTACCATATCCGCATCGATTCGCCGGAGTTCACCTGCCTCTGCCCGAAAACGGGGCAGCCCGACTTCGCTGAAATCAAGCTCGATTACGTCCCTGACCAGCTTTGCGTGGAGTTGAAATCGCTGAAACTCTACTACTGGAGCTTCCGCGACGAGGGCCATTTTCACGAGCAGGTGACCAACATGATCGCCAACGATCTGATCGAACTGCTCGATCCGCGCCAACTGAAGGTGACCGCCATCTTCAATGTGCGCGGCGGCATCTATACCACTGTCGAGGTCGAACACCGCAAATGAGCGGCGCGGTTCCACAAACCGCCCTCCCCTTCACCAAGATGGAGGCGCAGGGCAACGATTTTGTCATCCTCGACGGACTCGACAGGCCACTGCCGAGCATCGATGAGGCATTTGTCCGCACCATCACCGAGCGGCGCTACGGCATCGGCTGCGACCAACTACTGATTTTAACACCCTCGGATCAAGCGGATGCGCAGATGGCGATCTACAACAACGACGGCAGCGAAGCGGGCAACTGCGGCAATGGCCTACGCTGTGTCGCCGATCTGCTGATGCGCAAATCCGATCGCAATGAGGCTTCCATCGCCCTGCGTGATCGTATTGTGCACGCCGAGCGCAGCGAGAATGGCATTCGTGTCGAGATGGGTTCAGCAACGATCTCCCACGCCTGCGCGAGCCATATTGAGGTCGAGATCGGCAATCCGCACAGCGTCTTTTTCGAGGCGGTGGATCAGTTTCCCCACGATCGCAATATCGAGATCATCACCGGTCAGGTCGCCGACCATATCTATATCGACATCATTGAACGCGGTGCCGGCCGTACACGCGCCTGCGGCAGCGGCGCCTGCGCGACCGCCGTCGCCATCTGGCATGCCGAACAGCACACCCGCCCGCTCACCATCGAAATGCCCGGCGGCTGTGTCACCGTCTGCGGCAACCCGCAGGAGATCCTCCTCGATGGTGTAGTCCATCAGACATTCAGCGGTCACTATACGATCCGAAAACCCTTGCAAAAACTGCAACAATCAACTTAAACAAACTGGAGAAATACATTGAAAAAAATAATTTTTCTTTCCACGCTCATGGTATCGATGGCTGCCACAGCGGCGCATGCCACCCAATACAGTTACATGATCGATCACGGCACACCGGGCGTGATTGCCAGCGAGAGCAAAATGGCGCGCATTGTCCTGCAGGCGTCGGGCAACTGTCGTGACATCCCCTACGAAGTGATCACCGACGGTGTGAAATCACTCAAAGGTTCACTCAACCTCAGCATGCCCCTCTCCCTGCCGCTCGACTTCACCACGGTTACCCTCTCATGCTCAATGAAAGGGGTGAAGGCGGTGATCAACCAGAAGAGTAAAAGCCTTTTTTAGCTTGCACTGTTGATGTCAGGCCACCCACACGCGCCACTATTGCGGCAAGTTATTGCCATTGTCGAGGATGCGGGGCGTACCATGATCCTGCCTGCGTATCAGAGTGCAGTGCAGCGCTTCAACAAAGCGGATGGTTCGCTGGTCACAGCTACAGATCTGGCTGTGCAGCGGCAGATTCAGCAGCAACTGCATGAGCTGGATGCGACTATTGCATTCCTTGGCGAAGAGATGGATGAGGCGGCGCAGCTAGCCTGTCTGCGCGATAGCGGTGGCTATTACTGGTGCCTCGACCCTCTCGACGGCACAACCAATTTCGCCACCAGTTTCCCCGGCTTTGCCACCTCGCTTGCGCTGATCGAAGACGGCGTGTCGGTGCTCGCCTGTATCCATGACCCGGTTCGCGGCGAGACTTTTACAGCGCTGCGTGGTGCGGGTGCGCGCTGCAACGGCGAACCGATCACGGCCTCGACACAGCAATCGCTGGCCAAATCGGTCGGATTTATCGATTTCAAGCGCTTGTCAGCCGCGCACGCGGAACGGTTTGTGCGTAATCGGCTTTACCGCAGCCAGCGTAATATCGGTAGCTGCGCGTTGGAGTGGGCATGGCTGGCGGCCGGCCGGGCGCAGTTTGTTTTGCATGGCGGTGAGAAGGTGTGGGACTTCGCAGCCGGCAGTCTGCTCGCCAGTGAAGCGGGATGTCAGGTGGGCGATTTTTCGGGCGCACCTTTTTTTCCCGTGCGGGCGTTAGCCTCGCCGGTTCTGGCTGCCTGCAGCGCACCGATCCATGCGGCGTTGCAGGAGCATCTGCGCTGATTATAGGGCGTCAATCGCCTTCGATTGGCCATTTTGTGCGGCAATTCGGTTTTTAGGTGCATTTCATCCCCTCTTCATCTAGGATGCGGCTCAAATTTTCTGGGTGGTGATCGCTGCTCACACTACATTGGAGGGGAAACTCGCATGAATGCTGTTTGTGATTTGAAGATTGATTTGGTTGAAGTGTGTGAGGCGGCCGCCCGCGCTTGTGCGCCGTTTGTTGGTTCTGGTCAGAAGGATGAGGGGGACGGTTTAGCCGTGGATGCGATGCGTGCACGCATCAATCAGGTGAAGATGCGCGGCATGGTGGTGATCGGCGAGGGAGCCAAGGATGAGGCACCGGCACTCTATGATGGTGAGAAGGTCGGCACCGGCGAAGGTATTGGCGTCGATATTGCCGTTGACCCGATTGAGGGCACCAACCTCTTCGCCAAAGATATGCCCGGCTCGATTGTGACATTGGCGGCAGCGCCGGAGGGCGCGATGTATCGCCCGGGTTCATGCTTCTATATGGATAAGCAGGTCTATCCGAAGGCGGCACGCGGTAAGATTGATCCGGAGGCACCTGTGGCAGATCGCTTGGCAGCGTTGGCAAAGGCGTTGGGTAAAGATATTCGTGAAATTCGCGTCTTCATCCTCGATAAGCCGCGTCACCAGCAGTTGATTCAGGATGTTTACGCCTGTGGCGCAAAAGTGCGCTTGGCGACCGATGGTGATGTGAATGGTGCGATTCAGGCGGTGCTGAACATGGGCTCCGACGCGCTCTTCGGTATCGGCGGCACGCCGGAAGGTATTGTGACTGCGTGCGCCGCACGGGCGATGGGTGCGGAGATGTTCGGTCGCATGGCGCCGCAGAAGGATTTCGAGATTAAGCTGTGCGAGGAGGAGGGTGTGGATACCAAGCGAATCATCACCCGCGACGAGTTGGTCACCTCCGATGATGTAATGTTTATCGCCACCGGCCTCACCTCTGGCGCCTATGTGCATCATGTGAAGGTCGGGCAGGATGCTGATGGTCGCCACATGACCACCGACACTGTCGTGCTCTCCGGCTCTGTGGGCAACATCCGCCGCGTACAGACCACGGTTCACGTATAAGTAAATTTAGGGATGATCAGCTTCTCATAAATTTCGCTTATAAAGAAAATAATAACTCCTGATTGGGCAGATGACCGTGCAGTCGCTACGGTTCTGCCTCGTCAGAAAACCATGTATTCAAAAGGGGATTAAACGCAGATGAGTAATCGCAGACATTTAGCCAACGCAGTTCGTGCACTAGCCATGGACAGCGTGCAGAAAGCAAATTCAGGCCACCCGGGTGCACCGATGGGCATGGCGGATATCGCCGAAGTGCTCTGGAATGATTATATGAAGCACAATCCGAGCAACCCGAAGTGGGCGGATCGTGATCGCTTCATCCTCTCCAACGGCCACGGCTCGATGTTGATCTACTCTCTGCTGCATCTGACCGGTTACGATCTCGGTATTGAAGATCTCAAACAGTTCCGTCAGCTCCACTCCCGCACACCGGGTCATCCGGAGTACGGCTACGCACCGGGCGTAGAGACCACCACCGGCCCGCTGGGTCAGGGTATCACCAACGCAGTCGGCATGGCGCTGGCCGAGAAGACACTGGCGGCACAGTTCAACAAGCCGGGTCATGAGATTGTCGATCACAACACCTATGTATTCCTCGGTGACGGCTGTCTGATGGAGGGTATTTCGCACGAAGCCTGCTCACTGGCCGGCACACTGGGCTTGGGTAAACTGATCGCCTTCTGGGATGACAACGGCATCTCCATTGATGGTGAGGTAGAAGGTTGGTTCACCGACGACACCGCCGGTCGCTTCGAGGCGTATGGTTGGCAGGTAATTCGCAATGTTGATGGCCAC
>JALUXN010000296.1 GCA_027018975.1 Mariprofundaceae bacterium
TTTCGCCAGATTGCGCGCTTTAATGGTCAGCCGGCGGTTGGGCTGGGTGTGGTGAAGGTGACTGGCGGCAATGCGGTGGCGGTGGTCGATGCAGTGAAACAGCGGCTGCGCGATGAGATTCTCCCCGCCCTGCCGCCGGGGTTGCAGATCGGCGTGGCCAGCAATGATGCCGATATTATTGAGGGGATTGTCGATGGCTTGAAGGAGCATCTGGTGGAGTCGATCCTGCTCGCCTTTATTGTCGTGCTGCTCTTTCTGCGCAGTGTGCGGGCGACATTGATTGTGACGGCGGCGATTCCGGTGTCGATGCTCAGTGCCATTGCTGTGGCCTACGCATTCGGCTTTACGCTTAATCTGATGACGCTGCTGGCGCTGCTGCTGTTGATCGGCATTGTCGTGGATGACGCGATTGTGGTGCTGGAGAATGTCTATCGTCACCGCGAGGAGGGGTTGGCGCCGGATCGTAAAACGGCCGCGCTCAACGGTAGCCGCCAGGTGACCTTCGCGGTGGTGGCAGCGAGTTTCAGTATTGTGGCGATTTTTGCGCCGGTGATGTTTATGGATGGCATGATCGGTCGTTTTTTCAATGCTTTTGCGGTGATTGTGTCGTTCGGCGTGCTCGCCTCGCTGTTTGTGGCACTGACGTTGATTCCGATGCTCTGCTCGCGCTATCTGCATGTGCAGCCGGAGCATGGCCGGCTCTATCGCCTGCTGGAGTCCGCTTTTCTGCGGCTGGATGGGGCATATCGTGGGTTGTTGGGTGTCTGTTTGCGTCATCGCTGGCTGGTGCTCGGCTCGGCGGCGCTGCTGTTTGTCGGCAGCTTGTCGCTGTTCGGTATGATCGGGAAGGGGTTTGTGCCGCAGGAGGATGAGGGGCGGTTTATGATTATTTTCAAATCGCTGCTCGGATCGAGTGTGACCGCTACCGACAGTCGGTTGAAGGCGGTGGAGCGGGTGTTGGCCGCTGATGCCGATGTGCGCAGCTACTTCAGCATGATCGGCTCGGGGCAGCGCGGGCAGGTGAATCAGGGCGTGATCTATGTGCGGCTGAGTGACAAGTCGCAGCGCAGTCGTAAACAGTGGGATATTCTACCGCAGATTCAGGCGCAGCTCGATGCGATTCCCGGTCTGCACGCCTTTGCGGTGAAAGTGCCGATTGTCGGCGGTGGGCAGCGCGGCGAACCGCTGCAGTTCGCGCTGGCTGGCAGTGATCTGCATGTGGTGGCGCGCCTGTCGCATGCGCTGAAGCAGCGGCTCGATGCGATCCCCGGTATGGGACACCTCGATCTCGACCTGCAGCTTGATCTGCCACAGCTGCAGCTGCAGATCGATCGTCAGCGGGCGCGCGATCTGGGTATCTCCGCCGCCGAGATTGCGCAGACGGTGGGGGTGCTGGCCGGTGGCTATGATGTGGCCAAGTTCAACGATCTGCCCGGCGATGGCAATCGATACAATATTCGTTTGAAGGTGCAGCGCGGTCAGTTGGCTGAGCCGGATGATCTGCGCAAGATCTATCTGCGCACGGCCGCTGGCGCGCAGGTGCGGCTCGATACGATCGCCGGCTGGCAGCGGCAGCTGGGCGCGGCGGTGATTCAGAAGATGGATCTGCGCTATGCGGGGATGTTCTATAGCGCGCCGAGTATGCCGTTGGGCGGGGCGGTGGATCATGTCAATCAGATTGCCGATGAACTGTTGCCGGCCGGTTATCGGATTATTTACACGGGGCAGGCGGCGGAGTTCAAAAAGACCGGCAAGAATATGCTCTTTGCGTTTGGCATTGCGATGATTCTGATCTTTATGGTGCTGGCCAGTCAGTTCAACTCCTTCGCGCAGCCGTGGGTGCTGCTGCTGGCGCAACCGATGGCCATCGCCGGCGGCGTGGCGGCGCTGATGATCACCGGCGATACGCTCAATATCTTCTCCATGATCGGGCTGGTGTTGCTGGTCGGATTGGTGGCCAAGAACTCGATTCTGCTGGTCGATCTGACCAATCAATATCGCAGTGAAGGGATGACGATCGATCAGGCGCTGCGCGAGGCGTGTCCGGTGCGGATGCGGCCGGTGTTGATGACGTCGCTGACCATTATTTTCGCTATGTTGCCGGCGGCACTGGGGCTGGGTAAGGGGAGCGAGATGACCATTCCGATGTCGGTGGCGGTGATCGGCGGCATGATCTCCTCCACGCTGCTGACGCTGGTGGTGGTGCCGGCCGCTTACTCTTTGCTGGAGCATGGTTTGCAACGTCTGGCGGTAGTGCGTTTGCGCAGACGGGGAGGTGCGCTGTGATGATTCGGATGATGGTGCCGGTGGTCGTTTGGATGCTGTGTTCGGTGGGTTCGGCGCAGGCGCAGACGTTGCCGGAGACGGTGGCGCAGGCGCTCGCCTATGCACCATCGATGCAGGCGGCCGAGGCGGCGCGGCGCGCCAGTGATGAGGATTTTGTCCTCGGACGTGCCTGGCTGCGTCCCTATGTGGTTGCCAAAGGGGCGATCTATACGCGCGATCAGGATTACACCTACAAGCGGCCGAATCCCATTCTCGCCAACAAGGTGATGAACCATCAGCGCAGTTATGGGGTGACGCTCTATCAGCCGCTCTTCGATCTGGAGAAGTGGGCAGGCTATCAGCAGGGCAAACTGCTGCGTGCGACAGGCGAATTGAAGCTGGCACTGCAGCGCCAGCAGGTGATGTTGCAGGTGGCGGCGGCGTGGCTGGCGGTGGTGCGGGCGCAGGCTGGTCTGGCAGCGGCGGCGCAGAGTGAGCGGGAGATGAGTAGGGTAGCGAAGCAGGCGCAGGTCGCTTTTGATGTCGGTACGGTGGCGGTGAACGATTCGCTGTCGGCAAGCAGTCGGCGCGATCTGGCCAAGGCGCGCCGGATTCGTGCCGCACAGGCGCTGGCCGAGGCTAGGGCGCGGCTTGATTCACTGGCCGGCCATCCGGTCTCGATGCATGTTGAACTGCCGGCGCATGTGCAGCCGCTGCGTGCCGAGCCGGATCAGCTGGCGGTGTGGGAGCGGCGTGCGGCGTCAGCGGCGATTGATGTGCAGCTGCATGACGATGCGCTGGAGATGGCCGATGCCGGCAAATTGAAGGCGCTCGGCGGGGCGCTGCCGAAGGTGCAGGTGGTGGCCGGCTGGAATCGGGATAACAGTTCGGACGGCATTTATGGCGGCACGCAGCTGACCGACGCCTCGATCGGCGTGGAGTTCAGTATGCCGCTCTATGCCGGCGGTGGTACATGGGCGCAGCAGCGCAAGAGCCTGCATCAGAAGCGGCAGGCGGAGTTTGCCCTGCAGGAGGCCAAGCGCAGTGCGCGATTGGCGGCCAGAGAGGCGTTTTTGGAGTTGCAGACGACGGCTGCCGAGGTGCAGGCGCTCGATGCGGCATTGGCCAGCGCCAAGGTGGAGCGGCGCGCTGCTGCGGCGGGCTATGCGGCGGGTATCCGTAGTGTCACCGAAACACTCGATGCCGAGGCGCGTCTGGCTATCGCCAAGCAGCGCTATGCCGATGCGGTTGCCCGTCACAGCATGGCCTATTTGCGACTGCTGGCTGCTGCCAATCAGTTGACGGTTGAGCGCATGCGGGCGGTGGACCGGCTGTTCGGTGCATCGTGAGAGGTGTCGGGCGCGGTGCTGTTCTGCTGCGGCTCTTCTGATTGAGGTGTTGGACATGGTAACCATTCAGCCACATGCTGGAACTGTTCAGATCGCCCATGGTTTGTTCGATAGCAAGGCGAACACGCGCAGTGTGCTGTTGCACATGAGCATGTTCAACGCAGCTAGCGGGCAAACCGTGGGATGAGCTGAACAGTTGCGAAAGATGTAACAAGCCGGCTGGCGGCCATGCCGTAGAGGGCGATGGCGATGAACAGGAGCAGGCGGCTGTAGAATGTGTGGCTGGCGCTGTCGCTGGTGAGGCTGTCGGTGAGTGAGGGGGCGAGGATGACCAGCATGGTGATCAAGGCGTAGTTCCACATCTCAGCGCTGGCTGTGTGATCGGCGAAGATTTTCGGGCCGATGAGGCAGCAGACGATGGCGATGAAGAGGGTATAGAGCAGCAGCGACGGCCAGATGGTGAGCAGCTGCCAGCCGATCAGCGCCAGCAGGCCGCCCCAGAGGGTGGAGGCGAGCAGGGCGCGCGCCATGTTGCGGGTGTCGGCGCTGCTGGCTTGTTGCCCCATGCTGGCGGTTTTGAGCATCAGTGGCAGGTAGGCCATGCTGTTGCTGCTGAACAGACAGAAGATGACCACCGGAAAGACAATCAATAGCGGCCGCAGGGCGCGTTGGCGAATGGTGTCGAGGTTTGTTTCTGCAGTGTGATCAGCAGGTTGTGTCGCTGGGGGCGAGCATTGGTCTGGTAGCAGGGCGTGCGCCACCATCACCATGGCGATGCCGAGGGCGGCGGAGATGGCGAGGCTCTGCGCTACCAGCTGCATGGCGCTGATATTGACCGAGCCGATGGCGATCACCAGCGCCAGTCCCAGACTCATCAGCAGGCCGATCACCGGCGCGCCGCCTTTGGCGCTGAAGTAGAAACAGCCGAACCACGCGGGCAGGAGCAGCAGCAGGGCGGCGCCCTTGGAGATCTCAAACAGCGGCATCAGGATGGCCATGCTGATCAGTGTCGGCAGCAGCAGGGCGGCGAAGATGACAATCGCCTTTTTCAGATTGGGTGCCGGCATCGGGCTCATCAGCAGCACCATGGTGAGCAGCGGCATCAGGAAGGATAGCGGCAGCGCCAGCAGTTGCGAGATCAGCAGCGACAGGCTGCTGCCGAGGGCGAGGCGCAGGGTGCGGCGGGCGGTGTGCTGCGGTGTCAACGCATCGGAGCCGGCTTCAGTAGGCATAGCTGAGCAGTGCGGCGAGGCGAATCTGAATCACCGCCAGTGTGTTGAGCAGCGGATGATCGCCGGTTAGTACGATGGCCGAGGCCTGCGAGCCGAGCCGCAGCGTCAGCGGTTGCCCATCGTCACCGGCCGGATAATCGAAATCGATAATGACTGGGAAGCGTTGCGCAGCGCGCAGCCAGTCGCGCTCATTTTTTACGCTCGGCAGGCCGCCAGTCGGCGTGGGGCCGAGTGAGACGCCGAAGCCCAGTTCACGCACGCGGCCGGCAAAGACCTGGCCGGGCAGCATGTCGAAGATCAGCTTGGCCGGGTCGCCCGGCTTGATGTGGCCGAGGTTGTTTTCGGTGAAATCGGCCTGCAGCCAGATTGATTGACGCGAGATGAAGGTGAGCAGCGGCTTGCCGGCGGCGGCGAAGTGGCCTTTGCTGATCTGCACATTGGTGACCACGCCGTTCTCCGGCGCAAAGATCCGACTGTGTTGCAGGTTGAGCTCGGCCTGTGCGAGGCGGGCGCGGGCGGCATCCAGTTTGCCGCGCGCCGAATCGAGCGACGCTTTGGCCGAGTCGATGCGCCGCTCCGAGATGGCGCCGCGATCCTGTTTGCGGATGCGCCGCATGCGTTGCAGATCTTTACTCGCCTTCTCCACCGCCGCCTGCGCCGATTGCAGATTGGCCTTGGCGTTGTTGCGGTCGAGCTTGTATTTGTCCGGGTCGATGGTGAGCAGCAGGTCGCCGGCTTTGACCGGCTGATTGTTGCTCACTGCCACCTCGGTGACGCGGCCGGAGATCTCGGCGGCCACCGGCACCACCAGCGCATGCACCCGCGCCTGCGAGGTGTAGGGGGTGAAGCGGTCGGCGACCAGATGCCAGCCGATCAGCAGTGCCGCCAGCAGTATCAGGATCAGCGTCCACCGTTTGACAGGGTCGCGCTCTGGGTGGTCACTCTGCTCCGTCATGATCTCCTCCCTGATCTGTTTTGCTCGTTTGGTGGTCGCTGTTGTTGGCGGCGGGGCGTGGCAACATATCGCCCCAGTCGCTGCGCTGCTGCATGGTTTGACGGCTCTGCTCGCTGATCAGCGGCGTATCGACCGCCTGCCAGCCGCCGCCAAGCGCCAGATAGGTGGCGACAAGGCTGCGGGCGGCGGTGACGCGGGTCTGAATCAGCGCCTGCTGCTGGGTGAAGAGTGCCTTTTGTGCGTCCAGTACGCGCTGGTAGTCGGAAAATCCCTCTTTGTAACGGAACAGCGACAGGGTGTTGGAGCGCTTGGCCGAGGCGACGGTCTGGCGGCGGATTGCGCTCTGGCGGCGGGCGGCGTTGTAGGCGGCCATGGCATCTTCGACTTCGCGCGCAGCTTGAATCACCGTCTCGCGATACTGCACCAGCAGCTGCTGCAGGCGCG
>JALUXN010000297.1 GCA_027018975.1 Mariprofundaceae bacterium
CATCGGCAACCAGCCGCTCCGGCGCAATGTAGAGCAGGTCAAGCTCGTGGTTGTGCAGCTTGGCGAGCACGCTGCGCGCCTGCTGTGAGGAGAGGGAGGAGTTGTAAAACGCCGCCGCAATACCGTTGGCCTGCAGCGCATCGACCTGATCCTTCATCAACGAAATCAGCGGCGAGACGACAATGCCGACACCGCGCCGCAGGATGGCGGGAATCTGGTAGCAGAGCGATTTGCCGCCACCGGTTGGCATCAACACAAAAGCATCCTGCCCGGCTAGTACATCAGCAATAATCGCCGCCTGATCGCCACGGAAATCGTCGTAGCCGAAGGCGGTACGCAGCAGGCTTTGTGCCGCTTGCAGGGTGGGTGGTGTCTCCATTTCGTCTCTCATGGTCGGCTCAGGAATTGTGACCATGTTGCCGGCCACGGTGCTCTGAATTCGAGCGGTTGATGGCTCAGTGGGTGACGGAAGCGGAGCCGCCAGGCGTGCAGCATCAGGCCGCGGCCGCCGACCGCCTTGAAGCGGCGCAGTTGATCTTTTTCAGCATATTTGGGGTCGCCGAGGATGGGGTGACCCTCCTGTTGCAGCTGTACACGCAGCTGATGGGTGCGGCCACTGTGCGGCGATAGCGCCAGCAGTGCGTAGTCCAGGTGATTGCCGGACTGATCACGTGCCATCTCCATGACCACCTGATAATCGGTGGTAGCGAGTTTACCGGCCTCATCATCGATCACCATCCGCTCGCCGCCGCGTAGCGCCCCTTTGCTCAGTCGCGACTGCATGCGTGCGGCGTGGGCGTAGGGGTGGCCGGCCACCAGTGCGAAGTAGGTCTTCTGCATCTCCCGCTGGCGGAATGATTCGTTGAGCTGACGGAGTCCATCGAGATGCTTGGCCAGCAGCAGTACGCCGGAGGTGTCGCGATCGAGCCGATGCGCCAGACGCAGATCGGGCAGATCACGCTGCACCTTGAGTGCCTCAATCAGTCCCGCAGCATGGCCGGAACCGCCGTGCACCACCATGCCGGCCGGTTTATTGACCACCAGCAGCAGTGCATCTTCGTAGATCACCGAGAGCTGATCGGCTGCGCGGGTCAGTTTGTCGGACAGGTTGGGCGCAGGGGTGTCGCTGGGTTGACGCAGGCTCATGGGGAGAAAGATCTCATCGCCGCACTGCAGCCGCAGCTCCGGTTTGCACCGTTTGCGGTTGACCCGCACATTGCCTTTGCGGATCAAGCGCAGAATGAGGGCGCGGCGTTCACTGCCGAGCTGGCGGATGAGGGTGCGATCCAGCCGGCTGCCATCTTCATCGGCAGCGACGGTGAGGATGCCGCGTGCGTTGATGCTACTCATAGCGCTTTTTCGACCGCCACTTCATCGCAGTTGGAGAAGTGTGGGCAGTGGACGCAGACGGTCCAGATTTTGTGCGGCAGACTCTCTTTGGAGACGATGCGATAGCCTTGGCGGAGAAAAAAATCGGTGACATAGGTGAGGGCGAAGAGCTGTTCGATGCCGAGTATGCGCATCTGTGCTTCGCAGGCGGCGACCAGCTCTCGGCCGACACCGCACTGCTGGGCGCTGCTGGCGACGGCGAGTGAACGAATCTCGGCGAGATGTTTGCTGTAGATGTGGGTGCATACCGCGCCGATCAGCTGTTGCTGCCGTTCGGCGACAAGGAACTCCTGCAGGTGTTGAAAAATATCGTCGCGGTCGCGTTTGAGCAGAATCTGCGCTTCCACATAGGGCTGCAGCAGTTGAAAAATCATCTCGACATCGTCGGCGGTGGCGTGGCGAATCTGAATGGCGTTGGTCGCCGGCGGATTAGGCATCGGCAATGGTTTGGCCGCGGATCAGCATCTCTGTTGCGTGGGCGAGCGATTGAGGATCGTTGCCGCCGAGCATGCGGGCGACTTCTGCCTGCCGCGCCTCGCCGGTGACCCGGCTCAGGGCGGTGACGGTGCGGCCATCCTGTTCGCTTTTGCGGATCACCATCTGTTGATCGGCGCAGACCGCCACCTGTGGCAGATGGGAGATCACCAGTACCTGCCGTTCGCGCCCCATGGCGGAGAGCATCTCGCCGATACACCACGCGGTTTCGCCGCCGATGCCGGTATCCACTTCGTCGAAGACGGCCAGTTTGGGGGCATCGGCCAGTGCGCCGCACCCCTTGAGCGCCAGCACCAGTCGGGAGAGTTCACCGCCCGAGGCGACGGCAGCGAGGTCGCGCCACGGTTCGCCAGGGTTGGAGATGATCTGCATGCGCACCTGATCCCAGCCATCGGCACGCCATTGATGATCTGCGGTCTCGTGCGGCTCGATGACAAAGCCGACCTGCATGCCGCCCAGCGCCAGCTGGTCGAGGAAGGGGCGCAGTTCGCTGCACAGGGTCTCGGCTGCGTGCTGGCGCGCTTGGTGCAGTGCGCCGGCTGCGCGTTGGTAGGCGGCGGCGCATGTTGTGACCGCCGCCTCGAGGCTGGCGCGATCCCACTGGCCGCTGTCGAGGGCGGTCAATTTCTGTTGCCAGTCGTCGATTTTGGCAATCAGACCCGCCTCATCACAATCGTGACGGCGCATGGCGGCGTGGATCTCCAGCAGCCGGTGTTCGGCGCGCTCCAGCGCTTCGCTGTCGAAGGATTGATCGAGCAGGTCGCGCAGTTCCGGGGTGATCTCGCCGAGCAGCAGATCCATCTGATCGAGCTGGGCGCGCACCTGCTGGAGACGGTTGTGGAACTGCTCTGCATTGGCGATGACATGGCCGGCATGGGCGAGCAGCTCGCGCACCGATGGCTCCGCCTCATCGAGCAGCATCATCGCCTGACTGGCGGCCTGCTGGATCTGCGCATGGTGGCGCGCCACGTCGATCTCCTGCTGCAGTGCTTCGACGACGCCGGGGGCAATCTCCAGCTCGGCCAGTCGCGCCAGTTCGTCACGCATCCATGCCGCCTGCTGGGCAGTCTCCTGCTGTGCGGTTTGGAACTGTTGCAGCTGTTGGCGGGCAGCTTGCCAGTCGCGGTAGCAGCGTTGGGTGGTCTCGAGCAGTTCGGCGGGCAGGTGCTGATCGAGCAGCTGTTGCTGCACTGCCGGCTGCATCAATGATTGGTGGGCGTGCTGACCATGCAGATCGAGGCAGATTTCGCCGAGGCTTTTGAGTGTCTTGGCCGGTACCGGAACGCCGTTGAGTGCGCAGCGGGAGCGCCCCTCGCGGGTGATGGTACGGCGGATGATCAGCGCGTCATCGGCTTCAATGTCGGCCTCGGCGAGCAGTTGTTCGATGCGTGCATCCTCCCCCTCCCAGATGGCGGTGAGCTCTGCCCGTTCGGCACCGTGGCGCACCCAATCGCTCTGTGTACGGGCACCGAAGAGCGCTGCCAGCGCGCCCATCAGCATCGATTTACCAGCGCCGGTCTCGCCGGTGAATACTGTCATGCCGGCATCGAGCTCCAGCTGCAGCTGATCGATCAGGATGAACTGTTTGAGTGTGAGTGAGGTGAGCATCGGGTGGGGTGCGTTAGCTAGCGGGTCTCAAGTTGGCCGGCCCACTGCAGTTTGCTGCGCAGCACTTCAAAATAGTGGCGGCCGGGCAGATAGACCAGCGAGATGGCGCCGCCTTTGCGGATGACGATATGATCATCCTCATGCAGTTGCATCAGTTCGACACCGTCGAGATTGAGGCCGGCGCAGTGCGGCGCTTCGACCAGCTTCAGCTCCACGACATCATCGGCCGGCACCACAATCGGACGGTTGGAAAGGGTGTGCGGGCAGACCGGCACCACGGTGATCGCATCGACCGATGGGTGAACAATCGGCCCGCCGGCGGAGAGCGCATAGGCGGTGGAGCCGGCAGCAGTGGCCAGAATCAGACCGTCGCCGCGCATGCGGAAGACAAACTGCCCCTGAATGGCCATCTCAAAGCCGATCATGCGCGGCACAGCGCTGCGCTCGAGCACCACATCGTTCATGGCATAGCCCTCAGCCAAGCGTTGGTCGCGGCGCATCACCTCGACATGGAGTGCATCATGCTGGGTGATCTGCAGGTTGCCCTGCATCACCTGTTCAACGACATCGAACATGTTGCCCACCGGCGTGTCGGTCAAAAAGCCGAGGCGGCCGAGATTGATGCCGAGGATCGGTGTGCCGCTGCCGATGAAGTGGCGCGCGGCGTGGAGCAGAGTGCCATCGCCGCCGAGCACGATCATCAGATCGACGCGATCCGCCATGCTGGAGACCGGCACGCTTTGGCACTGTTGCGTAGCAAGATCGAGCTCGGCGCGTTCTGCGACACTCCGGTCGATCAGTACCGTTTTGTCCAGCTGCAGCAACCAGCGCTGCAGTTCGCCGAGCAGGCCGACGGCGCGTTCGTCATGCGGTTTGACGCTGATGCCGATGCACTGCATGGCCGAGGTGCTGCTCATCGGGCTGACCCGACCCATCCCTTCGGCTGCTGATGGCAGAGCAGACACTGGTCATCCTTGGTGTGGCGCGGTGGCTGCGGGCGCACGCCATCCGGTCCGTGGCAGCGCATGCAGGCGGCACGTGAGGTGGTGGTGCGGTGCACTTTGTCATCGGGTAGTGGTTTGGTTTTGCGTTCGGTGGAGCCGAGTGTCAGCACGGTGATGACAGTGACCACGAGTGCCAGAAATAGAATGTCGCGTTTGCCGGGTTGCCAACGGTTTGGCTTGTGTTGCATGGATTTCCCCTTGATGTGAAGCGTATAGCACGCTGATGAGCCAGCAAACTCTGGCCGATTCGTTGCCATGTTGCCAGATTGAATCGTAACTCCTCAGCTCATCCCACGGTTTGCCCGCTAGTCGCGTTGAACATGCTCATGTGCAGCAGCACACTGCGCGTGTTCGCCTTGCTATCGAACAAGCCGTGGGCGATCTGAACAGTTCCAGCACGTAGCTGAGGAAGTCTTCGCGTCATCCGAGGGGCGTATCGGGCATCTGCCCGTCCATTACATGGAGAAGCTTTCGCCGAGGTAGAGGCGGCGGGCGTCGGGGTTGTGGATGATCTCGTCGGGATTGCCGTGGACAAAGATCTCTCCGGCGCTCATCAGGTAGGCGCGATCGCAGATGGAGAGGGTGTCGCGCACATTGTGATCGGTGATGAGAATGCCGATCCCCTTGTCGCGCAGTTTGGCGATGATGGTCTGAATATCTTCGACGGCGATCGGATCGACACCGGCGAAGGGTTCGTCGAGCAGCAGGAATTTCGGCTTGGTGACCAGTGCGCGGGCGATCTCGGTGCGCCGGCGCTGACCGCCGGAGAGGGTGTAGGCCTTTTGGTGCTGTACGCCGTCGATGCCGAAATCGAGCAGCAGTGATTGCAGTTCCGCTTCGATCTGTGTTGCCGGCAAATCAAGTGTCTCAAAGATCGCCAGCAGGTTTTCCCGCACCGTCAGTTTGCGAAAAATACTCGCCTCCTGCGGCAGATAGCCGATGCCACGGCGGGCGCGCTGATACATCGGCAGGTGGGTGATCTGCTCGCCATCGAGGGTGATTGTGCCGTGATCGGCCGGCACCAGTCCGCAGACCATATAGAAGCTGGTGGTTTTGCCGGCGCCGTTGGGGCCGAGCAGGCCGACACACTCGCCGGAGTGGAGTTCGAGATCGACATGATTGACGACCTGTTTCTTGGCGTAGCTTTTCTGCAGGCCGCTGGCGCTGAGATGATGCTTCATGGTTGCAGCGGTGCGGTGCTGTTCGATTGGCCGGCATGGCTCTTGGCCGCGTTGGCCGGCTTCTCTTTCACCTGAATAATCATTTCGGTGCGGCCATGTTTGGCCGGTTGGACGCGGGTGCTGTTGGCCTTCAGATCGTGGATGATGGTCTCGCCTTTGACGACGTTGCCATCCTGCTCCAGAACGGCGTGGCCGGCGAGGGTGATGGTGTTGGCGGCTTGATTGAGGGTGGCGCTGGCGCTGTGGCCGCGCATTGTCTGGCGGCGGATGCGCACATGGCCGGTGGCGACGGCGCGTTCCAGGCTATGGTCGCGATAGTGGGCGACCAGTTTGTCGCTGAATAGCTCGAAGTCGCCGCGGGTGAGATGTACGTCGCCGGTGAAGGTGGCGCGATTCTGTTTGTGCAGGATGGTCAGTTTGGCCGCTTCGATGGTGAGGGGCGGCTGATGTTTGGTGCTCTGGTTACCCTGTGCCGATAGTGCACCGCTGCCCAGCGTGCAGAACAGCAGGGTGAACGCGATGCGGCAGATGATGGCGTGTCGTTTCATG
>JALUXN010000298.1 GCA_027018975.1 Mariprofundaceae bacterium
AAGTTCAAACCGTTGCACCGCATCAATCCACTGCGCTTGGATTATATCGCCAGCCAGCTTGATCTGGGGTCCAGCAATATACTGGATGTCGGCTGCGGCGGTGGTCTGTTGGCGGAGGGGATGGCGGCACGCGGCGCGACCGTGACGGGGCTGGATCGCTCGCCCAAGGCGCTGGCAGTGGCGCGCCTGCATAGCCAGCAATCGGGTGTCGCCGTGCAGTATGAGGAGAACGATGCCGAGTCGTGGGCGGCTGATCACTGTGCTTATTACGATGCGGTGACCTGTCTGGAGGTGCTCGAGCATGTGCCTGATGTGCCACGCACAGTGGCCGCTTGCGCGGCGATGATCAAGCCGGGCGGCCACTTCTTTTTCGCCACCCTGAACCGCACTCCGACCGCCTATATCAAAGCGATTCTGGGTGCGGAGTATATCCTTGGCTGGTTGCCGAAGGGGACGCACGAATACGCCAAATTTATCAAGCCGTCGGAGATGCACAGCGCGCTGCAGGCGGCGCATCTGGAGATCAAAGACCTGCAGGGCATGAGCTATTCGCTATTGCAGGATCGCTTCACGCTCGACGATGATCTCGCCGTCAACTATCTCGGTTTTGCCATCAAACCCGCCTAAGCTTCCATGATTGCTCTGTTTTTGGCGCTGCTGTTGATCGCTGCGGGGACATCTACAGCCGATGCCACGCCGGTGAATATCGCCGCCGATTCACTAACGCGCAGCGGCGATGGCGTGGTCACCGCCAGCGGCCATGTGGTGATCACCCGCGCCAACGACACGGTGCGCGCCGATCGTGTCATCTACCGCACCCAGCAGCATATCCTTGAGGCCGACGGCCATGTGATCATCACCTCCGAGCGCGCCACCATCCATGCCATCCACGCCATCATGCAGACAGAGAGCAATACCGGCCAGATGCGCGATGCGGAAATTCTGTTGCCCAATGGTGAACGACTGAAAGCGGCGCAGGTGCGGCGCATTGATGATCAGCAGATGACAGCCGAGCAGGTCATCTTCACCGCCTGCCCGGTCGATGATGAGGCGTGGCGGATTCGTGCCCGGCATGCGCTGATCGATCAGCAGCAAGGCAGCGTCACCACCACCGATAGCCGATTCGAGGTGTACGGCGTGCCACTGCTCTACACGCCGTGGTGGCAGCAACCGCTGAAGCGTAAATCGGGGCTATTGCTGCCGACCATCGGCTTCGGCAAACGGCGCGGCACCGAGATCGCTACGCCATACTACTATGCGCCAGCGCCCAACTGGGATGCGACCTTTACGCCACACCTGATGAGTGCGCGCGGCCTGATGGCCGAAAGCGAACTGCGCCATGTCTCCCCGCTGGGTGCGGAGCAACTCAATCTGGACGCCATCCATGACCGCGTCACAGCCAACAACCGCAGTCGTCTGCGCGCCAACATCCACTGGCAACTACCGGCCGCCAGTGCGTTTGATCTGCAGGCGGATCATGTCAGCGACCGCGACTATCTCGCCGATTTCGGCAGTGGCAACAGCAATATCAACAGCTCCTACCTAACCAGTACGGCAACCCTCTCGCAGCAGTGGGCGGGCGATCAATTCTCCGGCAGCGGTTTGCTGCAGGCGCAGCATCAGCAGAATACCGTCCTGACCAGCAATGCGACGGTGTTGCAGATCCTGCCGCGCGCCGAGAGCCGCATGCAGTGGCAACAATCACCCAATCTGCGCCTGCATCTGGATCAGCAGACCACCCGTTTTGACCGCCGCCAAGGAGTTGATGGCTGGCGTGTCGATCTGCACCCCTATCTGGAGATGCCGTGGCAATTGGCTGGTGGCGGCCTCTCCACACAGCTTGCTGCCGGCAGCCACTACACCTACTACGCCCTGCAGCAGAACGCTGCGCAGACCAATAACCATCCACATCGCAGCAGCGCAGAAATCAGCCTAGAGACGCGCGCCGATTTTGAGCGCATCAGCAGCGACAGGCGGTGGCGGCACACCATCTCGCCCATCATCCGCTACGACTGGGTCAATGCGCCGGCCGATCAAAGTCAACTGCCCAACTTTGATGCCGCCTTTGCGCGCTTGACTTGGAACTCGCTAATGAGCGCCAACCGCTTCTCCGGCTACGACCGGATCGAACGAACCAACCGCATCTCTCTGCTGCTGGAGAACCGTCTGCAGAGCAAAGCCGGGCAAGACAAAGCTGCCCGCGATCGGCTGGTGGTGCGCGCCGGCCTCTCGTATGACATGCTGCGCCGCTCGGTGGATCCTACCCTGCAACCTGCGCCGACCCGCCCCTTCTCCAATCTGCTCGGCGAGGTGATCGCCAACCCATTGGAGCATCTGCGCCTCTACGGCAATGGCCAGTATGACAGTGCCAACCACTACTGGGCGACCATCACCGCCAATGCCGCAGTCACCCTGCCCGACGACAACGCGCTGACACTCGGTTACACCTCAACCGATGCCCGCTATGCGCTGGCCGCCCGTCTGTTCGATCTGGATGCCCGCTGGCATATCAACCGCGCGTGGGAGACCCACGCCCGCTGGGAGTACGACCTGCGCCAGAAACGGAGCCAGAACACCACCATCGGCCTCCACTATCGCCACGCCTGCTGGGGTGTGCAGCTGCAGGCCTATCGCTACAACCGTACCAGCAACACCAGCAGCAGCGCCAATATCGGCTATATGATCAGCTTTGAATTCAAGGGGTTGGGTTAAGCGCGGCCAACTGGCTGGAGAGCTGACGCGTCCACGCCGCCGCCAAATCCGATAAATCTGTGGACTGAGCCCCCTGCGCCTGCATGGTCGTCACTCCGCTCTGCAATCCGCACGGCTGAATGGCGGCGAACCAGGCGGGATCGGTGGTCACATTGAGTGCCATGCCGTGATAGGCGACGCCGCGCGCCACGCGCACGCCCAGCGCGGCGATCTTCTGCTCACCGACCCAGACACCGGGAAAACCGCAGCGGCGCGCGGCCGCAATGCCGCAATCAGCCAGCAGTGCGATACATGATGCCTCCAGCAGCTGCACATACGCCTTCACGCCCAGCTGGCGACGGCGCAGATCCATCACCGGATAGAGCATCAACTGGCCGGGGCCGTGAAAGGTCATCTCGCCACCACGGTCGCTCTGCACCACCGGTGCCGGCAACTGTGCCTGCCGGCGGTTATCAATACCGCGCCGGCCAGTGGTATAGACCGGCTCATGCTCGCAGCTGAAGATGATTTCATCGGCACAACCATCGGCAACCTGTGCTGCCCGCGCCTGCAGCCGTTGCCACATCATTTCATAGGGCTGGCGCCCCAGCCAGTGCTGCTGCATCGGGTTCAATCGTCGCTGTCGGGATAGAGCGCGGCGACCAGATCGGCATGGCTGTCGAGAATCTTGCGCCGCTTCAGCTTCAGCGTCGGCGTCAGCAGTCCATCATCCTGCGTCCACGGCCTATCGACCCACGCCATCCGCTTCACCTGCATGAAGCTGGCGAGATCGTGCTCATCCTGCCGCATGCGCGCCAATGCCCAGCGATTCACAGCAGCATCATGGCGCCAATCCTGCGGCAACGGCCTGCGCTGCTCACGCTGCCAGGCAGCAGCCATGGCCGCCTCATCCGGTACAACCAGCGCCGCCACATAAGGTCGTCCATCGGCAATCACCATCGCCTGCTGGAAGCAGGGATCCTGATTCAGATGCTGCTCGATCACCGCCGGCGCCACATTTTCGCCATTGGAGAGCACCATCATCTCCTTCTTGCGATCGACAATGGTGACATACCCCTCGGCATCGATCTCAACCAGATCGCCGGTGTGCAGCCAGCCATCGGCATCGACCATCGCCGCGCTCTCCTCCGGCCGCTGCCAGTAGCCCTGCATCACCATCGCCCCTCTGGCAAGCAGCTCGCCATCATCATCAACGCGCAGCTCCACACCCGGCAGCGCCGGCCCGACGGTCGCCGGTTTCACCGCCCCTTCGCGGTTGACGGTCAGCACCGGTGATGCTTCGGTCAGCCCGTAACCGGGCAGCACCAGGATGTCGGCGGCGAGCAGAAAACGGGCAATATCGGGGTGCAGCGCCGCACCGCCGGAGATAAAGGCGCGGATACGGCCACCCATCTTGTCGCGCAGCTTGGCGTTGACCAGTCGGTCAAGCAGACGCCAGAGCGATTGTTGCAACCACGGCAGTGCCTTACCCTGCTGCTGCAGCGCAAAACGCTTCGCGCCCAACTGCTGCGCTGCCGCAAAAAGGGTGCGTTTGAGCGCCGGCGCCTCGGCCAGCTTCGCCTGCACGCCGGCGTAAATCTTCTCATAGAGCCGCGGCACCGAAATCATAATGGTCGGCTGCACCTCCGGCATATCGCGCAGCAGCGTGGTCACCGACTCGGCATAGGCGATCTCCGCGCCGCTGGCGGTCGGCAGAAAATGGCCGATGCTGCGCTCAAAGGCGTGCGAGGCGGGCAGAAACGAGAGAAATCGATCATCAGGGAAAACGGGCACCGCGCCCAGCCCCGCCTCGACATCGGCGAGAATATTGCCGTGCGAGAGCATCACCCCTTTGGGGAAACCGGTCGTACCGGAGGTGTAGATCAGCGTCGCCAGCTGCTCGCGCGTCGGGCAGGTCGCCTGCAGCACATGATCCCACGCCGCATCCCGCGCAATCGCCTCGATACTCTCCGTTTCTCCGTGAAATGGCAGCCGCGCAATCTCCACCCCATCAAGTTTATGCAGCTGCTCCCCCTCCTCGACCAGCACCACCGTCGCGCCGGAATCAGCCAACACATGCTGCACCGCCTCCGGCGGATCGGTGAAATAGGCCGGCACGGTCACCGCACCAAGCCGCAAAATGGCGAAATCGGCGATGAACCACTCCGGACAGTTGTGGCCGAGGATGGCCACGCGATCGCCCGTCTTCACCCCCTTGGACTCCAGCCACGCCGCCACCCGCAGCACCGCCATCTGCACATGAATGCGCGAGCTGACCCGCCACGAGCCATCCGCCAGCCGGTGGCGCAGCATCGGTTTGTCGAGCCACTCAGAGGGTGCGGCGAGCAGCAGATCGGAGAGGCAGCCGGCGGCGCGAACCTGGGTGAGCCCTACGCAGTCACGCATGAGAGATGATCCAAGAGGTCGAGATTCTCCGGCAACGGCAGTCCCGCCGTCTCGATCTTCTGCACCAGCGCGGCGCGATCAACGCCGGCGAAATAGTGTAGCAGGCCGCCACGGAAGGCGGGAAAACCGACCCCATAGACAAAGGCGGCATCGAGGTGATCCGGCTCGCTCACCACCTCCTCCTGCAGACAGGCCAGCGCCTCCACCAGCATCGGCAACAGGCAGGCATCGACAATGGCATCCGCCGTCATCGCCATTTTTGTACCCGCCCGCGCGCCCATGTCGGCGTCGAACTCTTTGGCATCCGGCACCGCATGGGGCAGATAGCGGCGCAGCGCACTGTTCACCGCGCCCTGCTCCATCTTGGCGTGCTTACCGCGCTGATAGGTGAAAAAGCCACCGCCCGACTTCTCGCCCAGCAGCCCGTCGGCCACCATCTGGTCGAACCACGCCGGCATCGCCAGCCGCGCACCGAACGCCTCGCTGAGATGGTGTCCGACATGGCTGCAGATATCGAGCCCGACCCGATCGGCCAGCTCGATCGCTCCCATCGGCATGCCGAAGTGCTTCAGCGCCCCATCGACATGCGTCGGCTGTTCGCCCGCTTCCAGCAGCAGCAGCGCGGCGCGCATGTAGGGCATCAGGCAGCGGTTGACCAGAAAACCGGGCGAATCGGCCACCACAATCGGATATTTCCCCCAGCCCACAGCCAACGCGCAGGTTTTGTCGATCGTCGCCTCGCTCGTTTTTTCACCCGCCACCACCTCTACCAGCGGCATCTTCGGTGCCGGATTGAAAAAGTGCAGACCGGCGATACGACCGGCATTGGCGCGCCGCCGCTGCATCGCAGTGATGGAGAGCGATGAGGTATTGGAGAGCAGCAGTGCATCTTTGCGTACATGCTTACCCACCTCCAACCAGAGCTGACGCTTCACCTTCAGTTCCTCCAGCACCGCCTCGATCACCACATCGGCATCCGCCAGACCGCTGCTATCGAGCACCGGACGAATGCGATCGAGCCGCTGCTGATCGATCCGTCCGCGCCCCTTGGCCATTGCGGCAATGCGCTGCATACCGCGCGCCAGCGGCTGTTGGGCTACCT
>JALUXN010000299.1 GCA_027018975.1 Mariprofundaceae bacterium
GAATCGTACTGCCAAATCCGGGGAATATGAGTCATGCGCGGCATAATAACCACACTAAATTGTAAGGTCTTTGGCGAAAGCTAGACCTGAAAAATGGCACTTGCAGGATTTAGGTCGACATCAAAACTGCAAGTACCAATCAGCAGTGGGATCGAACGCTGTCATATCAGCGGCAAGATTCGCTGATTCTTCTGATTCTTATTCAAGAAAAACCATTCTAACCTAGCGATATCCATCTGTTTTTTTGGTATGTTTGCGCGGGATGCAGCAGCAGGCTAGCTTGTCGCCTGCGATCGTTTTTTCGTCTGCACCAAGGAGCGTCCATTTGTTTGAAGTTGTTCAACAGCAGCATCCTGATTTTTCACAGACACAATCATTTGTTCATGAACGATTCCGGCTGGCATATGGCGCGGATATACAAGCATTTATGCCATCTTTTGTGCGCGTAAAGCATGCCGATGGTCGGGTACGCGCAGTGCTCGGTTATCGTGGCGCGAATGAGGGTAAACTCTATCTTGAGCACTATCTCGATGACCCGATTGAAGTGACTTTGAGTCGTTATCTGGGGCACGGTGTGTCGCGCAGGGAGATTGTCGAGCTGGGTAATCTGGCCGAGGTGGAGCCGGGTGATGCGCGCATGGTGATTATCGGCGCGACGGCGTTTTTTCATCGTATGGGCTTCCGCTGGGTGGTCTTTACCGGCGTGACCCGCCTGCGCAACGCCTTTGCGCGACTGGGGCTGGCGCCGAAACAGCTGATTGAGGTGGATGAGTCGCGCCTGCCGCCTGATGAGCGCGAGCAGTGGGGCAGTTACTACAAGGGTGATCCGGTGGTCTGCTTTGGCTCGTTGCAGGAGGGGCACGACAACCTGCAGGAGCTGTGGGCGAGTCTGCGCGATACATGGGCTGCGGCGGAAGAGGCGGGGGATGCGCTGCGGGATGTCGCTTCTGCGCCGGCGGATGCGGAGGCAGTCGTCGATGGGTAAGCCGTTGTCATCACTGCTGACGGCGATTCATGAGACTGCCGAGCAGCGGCCGGATGCTGTCTCCTTTGCGGATATGGATGGTACGCCGCGGCTCACTTATCGGGCGCTGGAGACGGCGGTTGATGGTGTGGCGACTCGACTGCGTAACGCTGGCGTGCGTTGCGTGGCACTGCTGGCCGATAATAGCGCGGCGTGGGCGGTGGTGGATCTCGCCTGTGTCCAAGCTGAGATTCCGTTGATTCCTGTCCCGCTCTTCTTTTCACCGCAGCAGATGTTGCATTTGCTGCAATCCTCCGGTGCGGATGCGCTGATTGGCAGTGACGTAGCAACGTTGGCGGCGCAGTTGAGTGCGGCGGGTGTGGCATGTGATGAGGCTGAGTTGCTCGATACTGCTGCCGGCGACTATCAAATCATTCGATTGCAGACGGCCAGTCAGCTGCTACCCGACGGCTGTGCAAAAATCACCTACACCTCTGGCTCAACAGGCGATCCGAAAGGGGTCTGCTTGCGTCAAGCAGTGATGGAGCAGGTTGCCCGCTCATTGGCGACGGCGACCGGTGCGACGGCGGATGATCGCCACCTCGCGCTGCTCCCCTATGCAACACTGCTGGAGAATATCGGCGGCATCTATGCGCCGCTCTATGTCGGCGCGACGGTGGTTTCCGCGCCGCTTGCATCGGTCGGTCTGCAGGGGGCGAGCGGACTGGATGTGCAACAGTTGGTGACGGCGCTGCACCGTTCGGCGGCGACCACCTGCATCATGATTCCGCAGATGCTGCATGCGTTGGTGGTGGCGTTGGAGCAGGGGATGCCGAAACCGGCGGCGTTGCGTTATATAGCTGTCGGCGGTGCGCCGGTCTCCGATCATCTGCTGGCGCGGGCGGCGGCGCTGGAGTTGCCCGTGTTCGAGGGTTACGGATTGTCGGAGGCGGCGAGTGTGGTGGCGGTCAATCGCCCCGGCTGCTGCAAGCCGGGCAGTGTCGGCAAGCCGCTGCCGCATGTGCAGCTCAGTTTTGCCGATGATGGCGAGATTATGGTGCGTGGCGCGCTCTTTTCCGGCTATCTGGGCGATGCCGATAGCGAGCCGCCGGAGGCGTGGCCGACGGGTGACATCGGTTATCTCGATGCGGATGGTTTTCTGTTCTTAAACGGTCGCAAAAAACATATTTTCATCACCGCATTCGGGCGCAATGTGTCGCCGGAGTGGGTGGAGCGGGAGTTGGCGATTGAGCCGGCGGTGGCGCAGTGCTGCGTGTTCGGTGAGGCGCGTCACTTCAATGTGGCGGTGATTGTCCAGCGTGCCGGCGCGGATGATGCGCAGGTGGAGGCGGCGGTCGCGGCTGCCAATGCGCGGCTGCCTGATTATGCGCGCATCGGCCGTTGGCTGTTGGCGGATGAGCCGTTTACGGTGGACAATGGCCTCTGGACCGGTACCGGACGCCCGCGCCGCACGCATATTTTTGCGCGTTATCAAAACCAAATTGAACAGATCTACGAGGAGTCTTGAATGGCATTTTACGATACCTTGATGGCGGAGACCGAGGCGGAGCGCAACGAGCTGCTGTCGATCCCCTTTATTCAGATGGGCGCGGCGGGAAAGTTGTCACGCGAGAGTTATGTCGCCTTTCTCGGGCAGGCTTATCACCACGTCAAACATACCGTGCCGCTGTTGATGGCGACCGGCGGACGGCTGCCGGAGCGGCTGGAGTGGTTGCGGGCGGCCATCGGCGAGTATATCGAAGAGGAGATGGGGCATCAGGAGTGGATTCTCAACGATATTGCCGCCTGTGGTGAAGATAAGGAGGCGGTGCGCGTCGCGACACCGATGGCGGCGACAGAGCTGATGGTCGCCTACGCCTATCACACAGTTGATCGCAACAATCCGGTCGGCTTTTTTGGTATGGTGCTGGTGCTTGAGGGGACGAGTGTGTCGCTGGCTACCCACGCGGCGGAGAATATCGAGAAGAGTCTCGGCTTGCCGAAAACGGCCTTCTCCTATCTCACCTCGCACGGTTCGCTCGATGTCGGGCATGTCGATTTTTATGAAAATTTAATGAACAAGCTGGATGATCCGGCCGATCAACAGGCGGTGATCCACTGCGCCAAGCGTTTTTACAAGCTCTATGGCGATATTTTCCGTAGTCTGCCGTTGATCGAGTACCAAGGATAAACAGAGCGTATCGGAAGGGGGGAGTATGGAAGTTCGCAACAAACGGGTGGTATTAACCGGAGCTGCCGGCGGTATGGGGCAGTTGCTGGCCAAGGCACTGCATGAAAAACAGGCCAAGCTCGCCCTGATCGATGCCAATGCCGAGGCGCTGGAGTCGCTGGCGGCGCAGTTGCCGGGGGCGCATGCCGTAGCCGGCAATCTCTCGACGGCTGCCGGTTGCCGTGAGGCGGCCGATACTTGTATGGCGCAGCTGGGCGGTGTCGATCTGCTGATCAATCTGGCCGGCATCAATAGTTTCGCCGCCTATGAGGATGAAGACCCTGATCGTCTGGAGCTGATGATGCGGGTGAATCTGCTGGCGCCGATGTGGATGACACGCGCCTTTTTGCCATCGATGCAGGCGCAGAATAGCGGCCGCATCGTCAATGTCGGCTCCATTTTCGGCTCGATCGGTTTTGCCTACTTCACCGCCTACTCGACCACCAAATTCGGCCTGCGCGGATTCTCCGAGGCGCTACGCCGCGAGCTGGCCGACACCAAGATCAAAGTCACCTACATCGCGCCGCGCGCAGTGAAAACCCCGATGAACAACGATGTGATCATGCAGATGGGCGAGGCGACCGGCATGAACATGGATGCACCGGAGACGGTGGTCAATAAGATCATCGCGGCGATCAACAATGATCGCAAAGACATCTATTTCGGCTTTCCGGAAGCGCTATTTGTGCGCATCAACGTGATGTTTCCGCGCCTTGTTGATAAAGCGCTGGCAGCACAGAATCGCATCGCCCGCAAATTTGCAAAACAGACCACTGAAACTGGAGGAGAAAGATGAAAAAAATCACTGCATATTGCATCACCATGCTGCTGGCGCTGGGCTTTGTTGCCACGAGCGCATCAGCCGCCGATCTGGGGCTGGAGCTGGCCAAAAAGTGGGATGTGATCAAATATCAAACCCCCGATAAAAAGGTGCGCATTGCCGCTTATGAGTCGTTGATCAACGAAGCCAAGGAACAAATCAAGGCGCATCCGGATGATCCGGCACCGAAGGTGTGGGCGGCGATTTCATTGGCGACACTGGGTGGCGAGGTGGGTGCCATGGGCGGCGCACTCGGCAAGGTGGAAGAGGCGAAGGATCTCCTAGAAGCCGCACTGGCGCAGCATCCGAAGCCGGAGCTGGAGACATCGATTCACACCACCCTCGGCAGCCTCTACTATAAAGTGCCCGGCTGGCCGATCGGTTTCGGTGACGAAGATAAAGCGGTCGAGCACCTGAAACGCGCCCTCGAACTCAGCCCCGATGGGCTTGATGCCAACTTCTGGATGGCCTCCTACCTCTGGGATGAGACGCACAAATATGAAGAGGCCGGCAAACACTTCGCCAAGGCGATCGCCGCTGCACCGCGTCCGGGGCGTGAACTGGCGGATCAGGGGCGCAAAGCCGAAGCTGCTGCGCTGTTGAAGCAGGTGGAGAAGAAGGTGGGGCACAAGATCACGCTGTAGTGACTCTCGAGTTACATGCCCGTGAGTTCGGGCTGGCGGCAGGTGGCTACTACGGCGGCAGGAATGACCAACAGGTTGAGCAGTGGAACCATGAGCATCAGCATGGCTAAGCCGGAGAAGCCGAGCCAAAACCAGCGGCGATTGTTGAGTAGCTGTTTGCGCTCAGCAAAATTCTGGCCGGTGCGGCTGGCTGCGGTATCGATCAGTTCAAAGCTGAGAAAGCGGATTGAGCCATAAGTCCAGATGGCTGTGGCCAGCGGCGGCAGCCAGAGGCAGAGCAGGGCGGCCACACCCCACAGCATCAGTTCGATCAGCGGCCGTAACGCGTTACGCAGGCTCTGCAAGATCTGTTGCGCATATCCCATCGATACGGGGGATGCGCTCAGGCCTGTGAGTTGTGCTGTGCGCACTGCCAGTTCATCGAGCCAGGGCGCAGATACGGTGGAGGCGAAGAGCACGAACCCTGCAGTGCCGGCAGCCAGTGACAGGATGAGTGCCAACAACCAGGCCATCCATCCGAGCAGCAGCCAATACCAGCTGTCACCATCGGGGATCCACGCTGCAGCCATATATTCACTCAGCCAGAAGACGCCGCCGCTGAGCACCAGCATGATCACCAGCAGCAGTGCAAGCATTCGCCACAAAATGGCGCGCAGTGATGATTGACTCAACAGCATCTGCAGACCGCCGAGCAGACTCCAAGCCCCTTCAAGCATTATGATAACTCCAAGCGTTTTTTGTAACGGGTGAGGTTGTCGCAGCCGCCATCACGCACCACCACCATATCCTCCAAACGTACACCGCCCAGATTGGGGTAGTAGAGCCCCGGCTCCACGGTGACCACATGCCCTGCCTGCAGACAGTCACCACGCAGCGAAATGCGCGGTGCCTCGTGAATCTCCAGTCCGACACCGTGACCTGTGCCATGAAAAAAGCCGCACTGTTTGCCGCGGATTGTGCCGGTGTCGAAACCACAGCGCACAAAATGATCACAAATAGCACGATGAATCAGCGCACCATCGACGCCGGCAGCGACCATGGACAAACCAATCTCCTGCCCCTCCAGTACAGCCCGGTACATCGACTTGATCGCCTCGGATGCTTTGCCTTTGACATAGGTGCGGGTCATGTCCCCCCAGTAGCCGCTATGTTGTACGCGTGGAAAAATATCAATAATAATAGGCTGGTGCGCACGAATATAGCCACTGCCGACATT
This sequence comes from Mariprofundaceae bacterium, assembly GCA_027018975.1. Classification (GTDB taxonomy): domain Bacteria; phylum Pseudomonadota; class Zetaproteobacteria; order Mariprofundales; family Mariprofundaceae; genus Mariprofundus. The sequence goes on from JALUXN010000299.1 coordinate 5,875, forward strand.
GTGCGGATCAGCAGCTTGGCGACCGCAGGCGACAATGGTGTGCGATGGCATAGCGCCGTGCGCGATCAGATAGGTTTCAATCTGACGCCGCACATCCTCAGCCTTAACCCGTTTATTGGAGCCTGCTTCGCGCAAAATGTAATCATCGCCGATCGAGCAGGCTGCCAGGTAATGCTCC
>JALUXN010000300.1 GCA_027018975.1 Mariprofundaceae bacterium
GGGACTGATATGGCAGCCGATCAGCAGCAGCTTATCCTCGCGAATCAGGCAGTGCGCCTCGCCGAGATTGGCCTGCCCCTGACGGATCGATTTTACCTCGGGGCCGGTCAAGATCAGGCCGGCCTCAAAGGTTTCGAGGATGTGGTAGTTATGCCGCGCTTTACGATTGAGAATGGCCATGTGCAAAGGCTAGCCGATGGTCATCAGCTTGAACATCAGCAGTGCATCCAGCTCAAAAACCACCCCAACGTTCACGCTTGCGCACCCGCAGACGCGGCAGAATCAGCCCCAGCAGGATGCCGAACACAATCGTACCGCCGCCGATCAGATACCAGCGCTGCTGCGAACCGCTGCGAATCTCCTGCGTCTCCTGCTGCAACGTGGCATAGGCGCGCTGAGACTGTTTTAACTGTGTGCTCAACTGCTGATTGGCCTGCTTGAGCCGAATCGCATGCGCTGCAGTGTCGCGAATCTGCTGCAATTTCTGCTGCAGCGAAGCGTTGCTCTGTTGCAGGGAGTCCAGCTGTTGCTGCAGCGCCGCATTCTGCTGCTTGATCGTCCTCGCTGCTGCCAACGACTGCTCGGCAGCCGCCAAACGCACCCTCGCCGCCGGCTGCTGCATCAAAAAACGACTCAAGATCCACCCTTCGCGACCGCTGGTCGTGCGGATATGGCTATAACCGTCACTGCTCTGTTCGAGCAGCTCCACCGGTTTGCCACTGGATAGCATGGCGATAATTTTATGCTGGGTGCCCTTGCCGGTGCGCAGCGGAAATTTGCTATGATCGACAATATAGCGCGTCTCCGCCTGTGCAGTCGTGATAAAAGCAAATAGTGCCAATAAGATGCTGAGTAATTTCAAAACCGTGCTCCATGGTTCATGCGATCGCTTGTGTGCGTCAAAGGGCGAAGTGATATGCTCTGAACAGTATCATATCAAGCGATTTCTTATTATGGTTGCCGCTTCCAATCCAATCGAGAGAGCAGGCGCATCTATGGGCAGAGCATACCAGAACCGCAAAGAGTCAATGGCCAAAACAGCGGCCGCCAAAACCAAGGTCTACTCCAAATATGGACGTGAGATTTATGTCTGCGCCAAAAATGGCGGCGATGACCCCAACGGCAACCTCGCACTGCGACGGATGATCGACAACGCCAAAAAAGATCAGGTGCCGACCCATGTGATTGAACGCGCCCTAGAAAAAGCGCGCGGGGGTGGCGGGGAAGACTATGCGGTCGCCCGCTACGAGGGCTTCGGACCCGGCGGTTGCATGGTGATTGTGGATTGCCTGACCGACAACAACAACCGCACCTTCAACGAGGTGCGTCTCTGCTTCAACAAAAACAACGCCAAACTGGGTGGCCCCGGCGCCGTGGCGCATATGTTTGATCATCAGGCGGTTTTTGTGTTTCCCGGTGATGACGAGGAGGCGGTGCTGGAGGTGCTGATGCTGGCCGATATCGATGTCAGCGATATCGAGCAGGAGGACGGGATGATCACCGTGCTGGCGCCGCACAGTGAGTTTTACAAAATCAAAACCGTGCTGCAGGAGGCGATGCCGGATATCCGCTTCGAGATCGAGGATATCTCATACGAACCGCAGACCCTCACCACACTCAGTGGCGATGATGCCGCCACTTTCGAGCAGCTCCTCGCCGCGCTCAACGACTGCGATGATGTCCAGAAGGTCTATCACAACGCCGAGTTCAGCTGATCTACACAGATCCTCCTGCTGCATCATTGCGCGCAAGCTGCTACGCTACGGGGCAGGTGGCCGGACGCCACCACGATCAGCCTAAGGAGGAGCCATGAAAGTTTCAGATGTAATGTCCCACGGCAGCGTCACCTGCACCGCAGATGACACCCTGCACAACGCCACCCAGAAAATGGTCATGCGCCGCTGCGGATCGCTGCCGGTTGTCGATGACGATGACCACGAAAAACTGGTCGGCATCATCACCATTCGCGACACCATGCTACCGCTCTACCCCAACTTCGGCGAATATATCCACGATGCCAAAACCGCTCGTGATTTCGAGGAGATGGAGGAGAATTACAAGCGTGTGATGTGCATGAAGGTCAAAGAGGTGATGACCGCCAACCCGATGTCGGTTGACCCCGATATGCCGGTGCTCAAAGCTGCCTCCTTCATGGGACTGAAAAATCTCCGCCGCATGCCGGTGGAGGCCGATGGCAAGCTGGTCGGCATGGTCAGCATCGGCGATATCAACCGGGGGCTGTTCATCCAGAACGGCTGATCGCGCCACCCATGCCCGACCACGCCCCCGTACATAGCGCTCCGGTGCAACGCACCGGAGCATGCGTGTGAGATGCCCGCTCTACCGCCCCATATCCGCGCCTGTTTTGACCCGGTCACCTACCCCCACCCCGTTCATCACATCCGCCTGATAGAGACCCACATCTCGTGGCTCTTTCTCACTGGATCGTTTGTCTATAAATTCAAAAAACCGGTCGATTTCGGTTTTCTCGACTTCACCACCCTCGACAAACGCCAACGCGACTGTCAGCGCGAACTGCAGCTCAACCGCCGTCTGGCCGCGCCGCTCTACCACGCAGTCGTGCCGCTCACCTGCGCAAGCAACCGCAGCGGCGAGCTTGTCCAGCTCGGCGGCGATGGCGAGGTGGTCGATTACGCCCTCAAAATGACGCAGTTCGAGCAGCATGATCTGCTCAGCCGACGCCTGCAGCAGGGCGGTTTTGACCCAGCATGGATGGATCAACTGGCCACCACCATCGCCCGGTTTCATCGCGACAGTGCGCCCCACCCCGAGCGTGATGCCGCCACGCTGCTCGCAGCACACCTGCAGGAGAACCTGCGCATCGGCCGGCAATATGCGGCGCAGCATCAAGCTCACACCAGCCTCACCACCCTCGATCACTTTCTTGCGACAGCACTGCCAGCACTCATGCCGCAGCTGCATCAGCGCCAAGCGCAGATCCGCGACTGCCACGGCGACCTGCACTTGAACAACATCGCCCTCTACCAAGGTGAGCCGATTGCATTCGACTGCATCGAATTCAATGACGACTATCGCATCATTGACTGCATGAATGATGTCGCCTTTCTGGTCATGGATTGTGACGCGCGGGGGCATCACGGCCTCGGCATGCGCTTTCTCGCCCGCTATCTGGAGCAGAGCAGCGACTATGCCGGCCTCTCCCTACTACCGCTCTATCTGATCTACCGCGCCACGGTGCGCGCCAAAGTGGCCTGCCTCTTGGCGACTGAAGCGACGGAGAGCCATGAAGCCGCGTGGCAGGAGGCCGCTGACTACTTCGATCTCGCCGCCAGCTACTGCGCACCGCGCCGGCCACATCTGTTCGCCGTCGGCGGCCTCTCCGGCAGCGGCAAGAGTCATCTCGCCAACCTCGGCATGGCGCAGTGTGGCGCTTTGAGCATCCGAACTGATGCCGTGCGCCGCCGCATCGCACCCCAGCATCGACACCTGCCGCGCTACAGTGATGCCATGCACCGGCTCACCTACCAGCAGCTCTTCGCCGATGCCGAGGCGGCGCTTGAGGCCGGTTTCTCCGTCATTCTCGATGCTACATTTCTGCACCCGAAAAGCCGCCGTAGCGTCCAACAGCTCGCCCAGCGCTGCGCCGTGCCGCTGCACTTCTTCTGGCTCAACATCCCCCCGGAGCAGCTGCGGGAGAATATCCGCCAGCGCCAGCACGACATCTCCGAAGCTGATCTCGATGTCTTGGAACAGCAGCTACGCGATTACCACTCTCCCCAAGAGCCGTTCATCCACCATCTCAGCAGCGCCAACCACTGGCCGGCAAGCAGTTATACAGCTGGCACAAAAAAGGGGCTACCGCTGTAGCCCCTGATGCAATATCTGGATCGCGGATAGATTTTCATCATTGAATCTTCTTCACTGAATGGTGATCGCTTTCGGTTTGGCGCTTTCGCGTTTGGCGAGGCGAACCTCCAGCACACCGTTCTCCATCGTGGCCGTCACCTTGTCGGCGTCGATGTTGGTCGGCAGGCTGAAGCTACGCATGAATTTGCCATAAGCGCGCTCCACGCGGTGAACATTCTCCTCTTTGACATCCTTCTCGTAGCGACGCTCGCCGGAGAGGGTCAGCACACCGTCTTTCACCTCCAGTTTCACATCTTTTTTATCGATGCCGGGCAGCTCAGCTTGCACCAGCAGCGCATCATCAGTTTCGCGGATATCGACCCGCGGCGCCCACTGTTCGGCTTCACTCAATTTACCAAAGGGGGCGTCATCCAGCAGATGGCTGAGTTGACGATTGACGTTCTCCAGCTCCTGCCATGGTGTCCAACGTACCAAAGTCATCACAAACCTCCTAATCCATTGAAAGTAGCCGGCTATTCTATCCGGTGACGACTATATAGGTGACGCTTCTGCGGCTTTCAAGGGGGCGATTTAGCGTGCCGGAGTGAGAAAATGGAGCACACAATCGCCATAGGTTCTCGACTGTGTGCAACGCCATGTGGGCGGCCAATCGGGCGCTGTTTTGGCCGATGCTTCGATGATCAGTTGCGCAGCAGTGATATGCGATGCACCCAGCAGCGCCGGCAGCCGGTCTGTGTAGCCTGCGGCATAGGGTGGATCGGCAAAAATGAGATCGAACGATGCGCCATCATGCTGTTTCAACCACGTCTCAACGCGCGCCTGCTCGATCCGCCATGCGGTTTCGACACCCAACGTGGTGCGCAGCTGCTGCAGCTGACGCACTGCGCGGCGGCTACTCTCCACCGAGGTAACCGATGCCGCCCCGCGCGACAGCGCCTCCAGCGCCATGATCCCCGAGCCGGCGAAGAGATCGAGCATCGCACACCCCTCGACCGAGCCCAGGATATTAAACAGCGCCTGCCGTACCTTCGAGGCGGTGGGGCGCAGGTCGGGCAGATCGGGGACACGCACCACCCGCCCGCGCAGTTCACCGCCGGTGATTCTCATCGCTGGTTATGCACAACGGTTATGCGCAATCCAGGGCGCAACCCACCGCCATCACTGCACCGGCCCCACACGCACGCGATTCCACGCAGCCGGATCGAGATAACGCTTCGCCACCGCCTTCACCTGCGCCAAGCGCACCTGCTGCACGCGGTGCGTCCATTGGGCGAGATAGTCGAGCGGCAGATGATAGAGGCCGATCATCGCCATCAAGCCGACCCGCTCACGATTGGAGTCCATCTTCTGCGCGAAGCTACCCATCAGATTCTCCTTGCTCGCCTTCAGCTGTTTGGCGCTGATCTTGCCGGCATACATCTCCTTCAACACATCGCGCACCACCTGCTCCGCCTTGTCGGCCTGATCGGCGCGCGTCTGCAGCGTAATGACAAACGGCCCGGGCACCGTCATCGGCTGGAAATAGGAGTAAACGCCGTAGGTCAGCCCACGCTTCTCGCGCACCTCCTCCATCAGCCGCGAACCGAATCCGCCACCGCCCAACATGTGGTTGAGCAGATAGGCGGGGAAGAAATCAGCATCGCTGCGCGACGGCCCCAAGCGCAGCAGCTGCACCATCATTTGCGATGTCGGCAACGCCACATCCACCCGCTGCCCGGTGACAGCGGCAGCCGGCTGAATATCGCCCAAACGCTGTTTCGGCTTGCCCTGCCAGCCGGCAAAACGCGCCTCCAGCAGCGGCAACAGCGCTTTCATCGTGATATCGCCACTGACTGCAAACACCGCCTCCTGCGGCTTCACCTGCTGCCGATAGAGGCGGCGCAGATCGGATAGTTTGATGCGTTTCAATGAATCGACATCGCCATCACTGAGATGACCATATGGATGGCCGGCAAAGAGCAGCGCGGCGGCAGCAGCAGCGGCGCGTGTGCGCGGCTCCTCCAGCGCCTTCTGGCTGGCGGCGATGGCGTCATGCTTGATGATCTTGAACCGTTTTTTATCCCAGCCCGGCTGCAGCAACCCTTCCGCTAAACTGTCGAGCCCGCTCTGAAATGCCTCATCGAGCGTGGTCAGCGACACGTGCAGCGCCTCGCGATCCACCCCCGCGCCGAGCTTGATG
>JALUXN010000301.1 GCA_027018975.1 Mariprofundaceae bacterium
GGCGCTGGAGCATTATCAACGCTTCTTCCCGATGCTGATGACGGCTGCCGGCACGGTGCAGCCGGCCAATGTGCTGATTATGGGCGCGGGCGTGGCCGGTCTGCAGGCGATCGCTACGGCGCGGCGTCTGGGTGCGAAGGTGGCAGTGTTCGACGTGCGCGCAGCGGCCAAGGAGCAGGTGGAGAGTCTCGGTGCGCAGTTTGTCGAGGTCGAGGCGGATGTCGATGCTGAGGATGCCGGCGGCTACGCCAAAGAGATGGATGATGACTACAAGGCGCGGCAGGCGGCGCTGATCGCCGAACATGCCGCCAAGGCGGATGTGATTATCACCACCGCACTGATTCCCGGCCGGCCGGCGCCGGTGCTGATCACCGAGGAGATGGTGCAGTCGATGAAGACCGGTTCGGTGATTGTCGATCTGGCTGTGGAGATGGGCGGCAACTGCCCGCTCTCCGAGCTCGACAAGGTGGTGGTTAAGCACGGCGTCACGCTGGTCGGCGTGAGCAATATTCCGGCGCTGATGGCCACCGATGCGAGCAGCCTCTACGCGCGCAACCTGTTCAATTTCCTGCAGCTGATGCTTGATGACGGCGCCCTGACGATCGATCAGGAGGATGAGATCATCGCCGCTTCGCTGCTCTGCCGCGATGGTGCGTTTTTGAAGCCGGAGCTGCTGCCCAATGACTCAACCACGGAGGCCACATCATGAGTATGCAAGCCATGCACGAAGCGGTGGCACAGGCGGGCGGCGCCCATGCTGCGCACGCCACTGCTGATCCGATCGTCTTCTCTTTTACTGTTTTTGTACTGGCGGTGATTGTCGGTTACCACGTGGTCTGGAATGTGACGCCGGCGCTGCACACACCGCTGATGAGTGTCACCAACGCCATCTCCAGTATCATTATTGTCGGCGCACTGCTCGCCTCCGGCCCCATCGAGATGAATCTCGCCACCGTGCTCGGGCTGATCGCTGTCGGCCTCGCCTCGGTCAATATCTTTGGCGGATTCATGGTCACCCAGCGCATGCTGGCGATGTTCAAGAAGCGGAAATAAGGGGTTCTCATGTTATCTGTGAATATGGTTCAGCTGGCCTACCTGCTCGCCTCTGTCCTGATTATTTTCGCCCTCAAAGGCTTAGCCAGCCCGGAATCAGCGCGGCGCGGCAACCTCTTCGGCATGCTCGGCATGGGGCTGGCTGTGCTGGTAACACTGCAGCTCGATTCGGTGCAGAACTATGCATGGATCTTCGCCGCCATCGCCTTCGGCGGCCTGATCGGCGGCACTGTGGCGCGCAAGATTCCGATGACCCACATGCCGCAGACGGTCGCCTTCATGCACTCGCTGGTCGGCCTTGCCGCGGTGATGATTGCCGTCTCCGCTGCCTATGATCCGGTCGCCTATGGCATTGCCAATGCAGCTGGCGGCCTCTATCCGGCCAGCCGCATTGAGCTGTTTCTGGGCACCTTCATCGGCGCCATCACCTTCACCGCTTCGTTGATCGCCTTCGGCAAACTGCAAGGGCTGCTCTCCGGCAAACCGCTGGTCTTCGCCGGCCAGCATCTGCTCAATCTTATCCTCGGCGTGGTGATGATCGCTGCCGGCATCATCTTCTGCATGAACGGTGCGTGGATGCCGTTCCTGCTCATGCTGGCGGTGGCGTTGCTGCTCGGTGTGCTGCTGATTGTGCCGATTGGTGGCGCCGACATGCCGGTGATCGTCTCGATGCTCAACTCCTACTCCGGCTGGGCGGCCGCTGGCATCGGCTTCACGCTCGGCAACAACATGCTCATTGTCGCCGGCGCACTGGTCGGCTCCTCCGGCGCGATCCTCTCCTACATTATGTGCAAGGCGATGAACCGCTCGCTGTTGCATGTGCTGCTCGGCGGCTTCGGCGGCGATGCGCCGGCAGCCGGTGGTGCGGCTGCTGCGACCGATCGCCCCTACAAGAGTGGCGCGGCCGAAGATGCGGCGTTCCTGCTCGCCAATGCACGTTCGGTGGTGATTGTGCCCGGTTACGGATTGGCCGTAGCGCGTGCCCAGCATGCGCTGAAGGAGATGGTGGATGTGCTCACGGCGCAGGGTGTGCAGGTAAAATTCGCCATCCATCCGGTGGCTGGCCGCATGCCCGGTCATATGAATGTGCTGCTGGCCGAGGCCGATGTGCCGTATGACATTGTCTTCGAGATGGATGAGATCAATTCGGAGTTCTCTGATACCGATGTGGCGCTGGTGATTGGCGCCAACGACGTGACCAATCCAGCCGCCAAGAGTGATCCGAGCAGCCCGATCTACGGCATGCCGATTCTGGAGGTCTCCAAGGCGCAGCATGTGATTGTCATCAAACGCTCCATGGCTGTCGGCTACGCCGGCCTCGATAATGATCTCTTCTACATGGATCAGACGATGATGCTCTTCTCCGACGCCAAAAAGGCGTGTGAAACGATTGTGCAGGCGCTGGATTAACCATGGGCGATCTGAACAGTTCCACTCTGCAGAGCTAGTTACCGCATTCCCTTAGAAACCATGATCACGTCATCCCGATGCAGGCTCGGGATGACCGTTTTATGCGACTACCTATAGCTGCTCGCGGGTTTTGTGGAATACGATCTCCGGCCACTGCTCTTCGGTATAGTTCAGCTTCCAGGCGCTCGGCGCCAGATAGGTAAGGAAGCCGTCGCCATCTTCGGCCAAGTTGGACTCAAACAGGCGGCGGAATTCGGCCATCTTCTTCTCATTATCGCTGGTGATCCAGCGCGCCACCTGAAAATCGGTGGCGACGTAGTCGGCATCGACTTTGTACTCCGCCTTCAGCCGCGCTACCGTGACATCGAACTGCAGCACACCGACCGCGCCGAGGATGTAGTCGCCGCCGAGCAGCGTCTTGAATACCTGCACCGCCCCCTCTTCGGAGAGCTGCACCAGCCCCTTGTGGAGCTGTTTGCGCTTCATCGGATCTTTCAGACGGATGCGGCGGAAGAGCTCCGGTGCGAAGTTGGGGATGCCGGTGAACTTGAGTTTCTCCTTGCTGGTGAAGGTGTCGCCGATCTTGATCGTGCCGTGGTTGTGGATGCCGATAATATCGCCGGCATACGCCTCTTCGACATGGGCGCGATCCTGCGCCATGAAGATGGTGGCGTTGGGGATCTTGATCGCCTTGCCGAGACGGTGGTGTTGCACGGTCATCCCCTTGTGGAAGCGGCCGGAGCAGATGCGGAAGAAGGCGATGCGGTCGCGGTGCGCTGGATCCATATTGGCCTGAATCTTGAAGCAGAAGGCGGAAAACTCCGCTTCGTCGGGCTGTACCATCCGTTCGACGGCCGCGCGTGGCGCCGGTGGCGGTGAGAGTTCGACAAAGGCATCGAGCAGCTCTTTGACGCCGAAATTGTTGATCGCCGAGCCGAAAAAGACCGGCGTTTGCGAGCCGTTGAGGAAATGCTCCAGATCAAACGGATCGGCGGCACCCTCCAGCAGTTCAATATCGTCGCGCAGTTCATCGGCCTGTGCGCCGAGCAGTTCGTCGAGCTTCGGATCGGCGAGATCGTCGATGCGGATCGCCTCGAAATCGCGTGTTTCCGCGCCGGCGGTGAAGAGGTTCAGCTCCTTCTTGTAGAGGTTATAGACCCCCTTGAAATTTTTGCCCATACCGATCGGCCAAGACATCGGCGTGCACTCGATCTGCAGCTTCTCCTCAATATCGGTGAGCAGGTCGAGCGGCTCCAGGCCTTCGCGGTCGAGCTTGTTGATGAAGGTGACGATCGGCGTGTTGCGCATGCGGCAGACCTCCATCAACTTCTCGGTCTGCGGCTCCACACCGTTGCCGGAGTCGATCACCATCATCGCCGAATCGACCGCTGTCAGCACGCGGTAGGTATCCTCGGAGAAGTCCTGATGGCCGGGGGTGTCGAGCAGGTTGACCTCGTAGTCGCGGTAATTGAATTTCATCACCGACGAGGCGACCGAAATACCGCGCTCCTGCTCGATCTTCATCCAGTCGGAGGTGGCGTGGCGGCTGGCTTTGCGCGCCTTCACCGCGCCGGCCATCTGAATCGCGCCGCCGAACATCAGCAGCTTTTCGGTCAGCGTGGTTTTACCGGCATCGGGGTGAGAGATGATGCCGAAGGTGCGGCGTTTTTCGATTTCTCGGGTCAGGCTCATGGGTTCCTCATGGGGTTGAACAGGTCGTTGCGGGCATGCCGCAGGGCGGCGCAGTGTAGCGATTTTTTTCGCAGATGTTGCGGTTTTTGTGCGATGTGGCGCACTTACTTGGCTGAGACTGGAGAATTGGCTCTGTTTTGGCTAGTCTGCGCGCCCTTTCGCGCATGGGCGGGGGAGGTTCCGGGAGGGTATGGGTTTCCGGTCTGAGATGTAACGAGGTGTGGGTATGAGCGACTTTCAAGCTGATTTTCAAGCTGGTAAAACAACAGGTCTGCGGCAGCAGCCGGAGAAACAGGGGTTGTACGACCCGCTGCACGAGCATGATGCCTGCGGTGTCGGATTTGTCGCCCATATCAAAAACAAAAAGAGCCATGCGATTGTCGAGCAGGGGTTGGAGATCCTTTTGCGTTTGACTCATCGTGGTGCGGCCGGTGCTGATCCGCGCGAGGGCGATGGCGCGGGTATTTTGATCCAGATGCCGGATGAGTTTTTTCAGGCGGTGGCGGCGGATGCCGGGGTTGAGCTGCCGGCGGCTGGTGATTATGGCGTGGGCATGTTCTTTTTGCCGCAGAGTGATGATTATCGCGCGCGCTGCGAGGCGATCATCGAAGAGACGGTGGCGGCCGAAGGGCAGCAGTTGCTGGGCTGGCGCGATGTGCCGGTCGATGCGGTGCATGCCGATCTGCCGGAGAGTGTGACGGCGTGTGAGCCGGTGATCCGCCAGTTGTTTGTCGGGCGCGGTGACCAGTGCGCCGATCAGGATGCCTTCGAGCGCAAGCTGTTTGTGATCCGCAAGGTGCTGGAGAATCGCATCGCCGATCTGGGTGAGAGTGGTGCGGCGCGCTTTTACTGCAACTCCCTCTCCTCGCGCACGATTGTCTATAAGGGGATGTTCCTCTCCCATCAGGTGGGGGCGTACTACACCGATCTGCGCGATGCGCGCATGACTTCGGCGCTGGCGCTGGTGCATCAGCGTTTTTCCACCAACACCTTCCCGTCGTGGGAGCTGGCGCACCCATTTCGCATGGTGGCGCACAATGGCGAGATCAACACCGTGCGCGGCAATATCAACTGGATGAATGCCCGCCGCCACTCGATGAAATCGAGCGTGCTGGGCGACGATCTCGACAAGGTCTGGCCGCTGATTCCCGAGGGGCAGTCCGATACCGCCTGCTTTGATAATGCGCTGGAGCTGCTGGTGATGGGCGGCTACTCGCTCACCCATGCGGCGATGCTGCTGATCCCTGAGGCGTGGGCGGGCAACAATTTGATGGATGCCAAGCGGCGTGCCTTTTATGAGCATCACGCGGCTCTGATCGAGCCGTGGGATGGCCCGGCGGCTGTGGCCTTTACTGATGGCCGCCAGATTGGCGCCACGCTCGATCGCAACGGTCTGCGTCCAGCACGCTATCTGATCACCGACGACGATCTGGTGGTGATGGCCTCCGAGATGGGTGTGCTCGATATTCCTGAAGAGAAGATCATCAAAAAGTGGCGCCTGCAGCCGGGCAAGATGTTCCTCATCGATCTGGAGCAGGGCGCGATCATCAATGACGAGACGATCAAAGATGCGCTGGCCGGTGAGCGCGACTACGCCAAGATTCTGGCCGAGACACAGATCCAGCTGGAAGATCTCGATGTCGAAGTGGAGACGATCCAGCCGGATCACGATGCGCTGCTCAACCGTCAGCAGGCATTTGGCTACACGCAGGAGAATCTCAAGTTCCTCATCGCACCGATGGCGATTACCGGTCAAGAGGCGACCGGCTCGATGGGCAATGATACGCCACACGCGGTACTCTCCAATCGCGCCAAGCCGCTCTATAACTACTTCCGCCAGCTCTTT
>JALUXN010000302.1 GCA_027018975.1 Mariprofundaceae bacterium
GATATTCCGTGGAAGAAACGGACGCGGGTGAGCAAAGATATTGCCGCCGCCGAGCAGATTCTGAATCAGGATCACTACGGCCTGGAGAAGGTGAAGGAGCGGATCCTCGAGCATCTGGCGGTGTTGAAACTGGTGCCGAAGATGAAGGGGCCGATCCTCTGTCTGGTTGGCCCGCCGGGGGTGGGCAAAACCTCGCTGGCCAAATCGATTGCGCGGGCGACCAAGCGGGAATATGTGCGCATGAGTCTGGGCGGCGTGCGCGATGAGGCGGAGATTCGCGGTCATCGGCGCACCTACATCGGCTCGATGCCGGGCAAGGTGATTCAGTCGATGAAGAAGGCGGGCAGCCGTAATCCGCTCTTCCTGCTCGATGAGATCGATAAGCTGGGCGCTGATTTCCGTGGTGATCCCTCATCGGCGCTGCTGGAGGTGCTCGATCCGGAGCAGAACAGCAATTTTAACGACCACTATATGGAGGTCGATTACGATCTCTCCGAGGTGATGTTCATTACCACCGCCAACAGCCTCAATATCCCCGGACCGCTGCTCGACCGTATGGAGATTATTCGCATCTCCGGCTACACGGAGCATGAGAAGTTGAAGATCGCCAGCCGTTATCTGCTCAAGAAACAGCTGGCCGATCACGGCTTGAAGGCGAAGCAGTTGACGGTGGGTGACGATGCGCTGCTGGAGATTATCCGCTACTACACCCGCGAGGCGGGCGTGCGCAGTCTGTCGCGCGAACTGGCCAAACTCTGCCGCAAAGTGGCCAGGGAGGTGGTGACGGCCGAGCAGCCGCAGACGATTCATGTGGGCGCAGCCGATGTGGAGCGCTATCTCGGGATTCGCAAATATCGTTTCGGCCTGGCGGAAGAGAAGGATGAGATCGGCGTGGTGACGGGATTGGCGTGGACGGAGGTCGGCGGTGAGCTGCTGCAGATTGAGACGGCGCTGATGCCCGGCAAGGGTAAGTTGACGGTGACTGGACAGCTCGGCGATGTGATGCAGGAGTCGATTCAGGCGGCGCTCACCTATGTGCGTTCGCGCGCCAAGCAGCTGGGCTTGAAGCCCGATTTTCATCAGAAGGTCGATATCCATGTGCATGTGCCGGAGGGGGCGATTCCGAAGGATGGGCCGTCGGCCGGATTGGCGATGGCGACCTCAATAGTCTCAGCCCTGACCGGTATTCCGGTCAAACGCACCGTCTGCATGACTGGCGAGATCACACTGCGCGGTAATGCACTGCCGATCGGCGGGTTGAAGGAGAAGCTGCTGGCGGCGCATCGCGGCGGGCTGACCGATGCGGTGATTCCGGAGGAGAACCTGAAGGATCTGAAAGAGATCCATGAAGATGTGCTCGAAGGGGTGGCGGTGCATGCAGTGACGCATATGGATCAGGTGCTCGAATATGCCTTGACGCGCCTGCCGGAGGGTATGAGTATGCCGGCCAGTTTTGTGCCGGAAGGCGTAGTCGATATTTATCTGGATGATAAGTCGGTCGTCGCGCATTAATCGAACACGATAGGGTTGATTTTTCTGGGTCAGAGATGACCTTTGGCGCTGATCGATGCTTTTTTGATGGAATCGCACAAAATCAGCAAAAAATCGGTTGACAGGACACCGGGTGGTTTGCGTATAGTTCGCAACCCATCGAACGCACGGGAGGAGCAATGAATAAAGCAGATTTGGTAAACCATGTAGCAAACGCTGCAGGTCTCAGCAAGGCCGCCGCAGGTGATGCAGTCGAGGCAGTTTTGAGTGGCATTACTTCAACACTGGCGAACGGAGACTCTGTGAGTCTTGTTGGCTTCGGAACATTCTCAGTCGCGGATCGCGCCGCTCGCACAGCGCGCAACCCACGCACTGGCGAGGCGATCGAAGTGCCAGCATCCAAGGCGCCGAAATTCAAAGCCGGCAAGGCTCTGAAAGACGCCGTCAAGTAAAACCGGGATCGCGGGTTCGCCCGCCATCCAAAACAAGGGCAGCTTCGCCCTTGTTTTTTTCGGGCGCTTAGCTCAGCTGGGAGAGCAACGGCCTTACAAGCCGTAGGTCGCAGGTTCGAACCCTGCAGCGCCCACCATTTACGCACATGCGCTCTCTGCGCCGTGGTTGTTATCATCTACCGGCACGGATTGACGCAGGCGCGTCTGGTTCCACGTCAAGAGCTCCGTTGCTTCGGAGCTTTTTTCGTCACTTGCCGTGTAACGGTGGGTTGATTTTCCGGTGCTGCATGATTATCGTGCGCGCACCTTTTTGGAGCGGTAGTTCAGTTGGTTAGAATGCCGGCCTGTCACGCCGGAGGTCGCGGGTTCGAGTCCCGTCCGCTCCGCCATATCGACGTTTGACAACGTCCATAATAAGCCTGTAGCCCTTGTGGTTGCAGGCTTTTTGTTTGCTTTGTCTGTGGGTAGCCATTCACCACTTGCTCATCAGAGATGGCTGTGGAATTGCTTCAGGTGTGTATTAGTCCTTCGTCTCCGCATGAACATGCAACAGGCCGCGGTAGGTGGCTGTCTGGCATTGGAAGCTGAAATCACCGCTCTGCTCTGGAACCAGACGAATCACCACTGCTCGGTCGAGCGGTAGTTCCCGTTGGATGCCGAGTTCGGGGAAGATCACTTGGGCGGCGTTGGCGGCGCTGTCTTCGCGGATGAATTTCAGTGAGATACCTTTGCCGGCCACGGCGCTGATGCTGGCTGGGCTATAGACGCCATCTTTGACGTGGATCTCCACAATCTGGCCGGGTGCGGCGCGGGCGGTGTCGGCGGGGCGGTAAGCCAGAACCACCAGATGATGAATGCGATCAGCAGTATGCCGATGAGATTGACAATCAACATGGCGCATCCTTCGTCCGCTCGCTCTGCGGCCGGAACAGGCGCAGCCGGTTGGCGTTGCTGACTACGGTGACCGATGACATCGCCATGGCCGCGCCTGCCAGCATTGGATTGAGCATCAGCCCCAGCAGCGGATAGAGCGCGCCGGCGGCAACGGGGATGCCCAGCGTATTGTAGATGAAGGCGCCGAACAGGTTCTGTTTGATATTGCGCAGCGTGGCACGGGAGATTTCGATCGCCGTGAGCAGCGCGGTGAGCGAGGAACGCATCAGGGTGACGTCGGCTGCTGCGATCGCCACATCGGTGCCGGCGCCGATGGCAAAGCCGACATCGGCACGCGATAGCGCCGGCGCGTCATTGATCCCATCGCCGACCATGCCGACTATTTCGCCTGCAGCCTGCAGTTCTGCCACTTTGCGTGCTTTATCAGCCGGCGTCACCTCAGCGAAGATGTGGCTGATGCCGACCTCGGCTGCCACAGCCTGCGCTGTCCGGTGGTGGTCGCCGGTGAGCATCACGACCTTCAATCCCGCTGCCTGCATCTGCGCGATCGCCGTCTTGGCATCCTGCTTGATCGGGTCGGCGACTGCGATGATGCCGAGAAACGCGCCATCACAGGCTAGCAGTATCGGCGTTTTGGTCTGCTCGGCCAGCGCATTACATTGTGCTGTGATGGAATCGGGCAGTGTCACACTACCGGCTGCCATCATGGTGGCATTGCCGAGCAGTAGCTGATGACCGTCCACCACACCGCGCACGCCACGGCCCGACTCGGCGCGAAAATCTTCGCATACGGAACGCGGCAGCTGCGCCGCCTCCGCTTTCGCCACAATGGCTGCCGCCAGCGGGTGTTCGCTGCCCGACTCCAGTGCTGCGGCCAGCTGCAATATCCGCTCGGGCTGTTCGCCAATCAGATCGGTCACCGCCGGTCTGCCTTCGGTCACCGTACCGGTTTTATCGAGCACCATCGTGGTCAGTTTGGCGGCGCGCTCCAGCGCTTCGCCTTTGCGAATCAGGATGCCGAATTCCGCTGCCTTGCCGATGCCGACAATCAGCGAGATCGGTGTCGCCAGCCCGAGTGCGCAGGGGCAGGCGATAATCACCACAGTCATTGCCGCCAGCAGGGCAAAACTGATGCGCGGCTGCGGCCCGAAGTTAAGCCAGATCAGTGCCGTCAACAGGGCGATGATCAGCACTGTCGGCACAAAGACGCCAGCCACGCGGTCAACGATCCGCCCGATGCGCGGCTTGGATGCCTGGGCGTTTCTTACCATCTCGATAATGCGCGCCAGCACGCTGTCCGCGCCTACGTGCTGTGCGGTGTAGAGGAAGCTGCCGCTGCCGTTGATGGTGCCGCCGACAACAGTATCCCCCGGCGATTTATGCACCGGGATCGGCTCGCCGGTGAGCATCGACTCATCGACGCTGGATGCGCCCTCCATCACTTCGCCATCCACCGGGATTTTTTCGCCCGGTCGTACCCGGATCAGGTCGCCTGGCACTATCTCGGCAATCGGTAGAGAGATCTCGCTGTCGTCGCGCACCACCCGCGCCTGCTCCGCCTGTAGCCCAATCAGGCGGCGGATCGCCTCGCTGGTTTTGCCGCGTGCGCGCAGCTCCAGCGCATGACCGAGATTGATCAGCGCGATAATGATCAACGCCGCATCGAAATAGGCGTGGCGCCCCATGCCGGCGACCGCTTCCGGCACGATCGTTGGCCAGAGAATGATCGCGACCGAATAGAGCCACGCCGTGCCGGTACCGGTGGCGATCAGGGTGTCCATGGTGGCGGAGTGGTGGGTAAGGGCGCGCCAAGCTGCCAGATAGAAGTGGCCGCCGGCGTAGCGCATCGTCGCCAGTGTGATTGCAGCGATCAGCAGCCACAGGCGTGGCGCGGCAGTGGTGGTGGGGAGATCGTGGAGGAAGAGATTGATCAACAGCGGCGCACCGACTGCGCCGGCCAACAGGCTGCGTTTCAGCAGTGCGCGAAACTGTTGCTGCTCCGCCTGCTGTTGCTGGGCGATATCCTCCGCCCCCTGCTGGGTGCTGGCATCGTAACCGGCGGCCTGTACTGCCGCGATCAGAGCGTTTGCCGCCTGCGCATCTGCTGCGCCCTCCAGCTCTACGGTGGCAGTGCGATCGACCAGATTGATGCTCGCCCGCCGCACACCGGCGACGCCATTGAGCGCCGCTTCCACCTTGCTGACGCAACCGGCGCAACGCATGCCATCAATCGTGAGTCGGATCAGTTGTTCACGCATCGGCCATCATCATGCCAAGATGTGCGAACTGTTCAATCGTCAGGACAATCGCATTAAAATCAACTTTCCCCGATCAGTAGCGCGATTAGATAATCATTGTCCCATCCTGCTTTGAGTCTTCTGTTTTTGATTCCGATTTTTGAGGTGTTATCTGCCTTGATGAGATTCAGTGCGATATGGCGCATAACAGCCATGTTGGCAGCACTATTACCCTGCCGCATGCGTTGGGAATCCTCATCAAAAGCGTAATCGAGCACCCAATGCAGGTTATTCTCAATACCCCAGTGGGATCGTACGACTTGCCCCAACCGTTTAGGGCTGGATGCATCCAAGCTACTGATAAAATAACGTGTTTCTTCGCTGTTCTTTCCATTGCATTCACGCTGGCTTGTCACGGCAACAATACTACGCATGCCTTTCCAACCGGGATGGCGCGCTTTCAACCAATCCAGCTCAGCTGATGCGCGAACCGATCTTGTTTCAATGCGCCCATGACCGCCATCAACGCTTTCAAAGCCGATAGGCGGCGAGGTCTCTGCCGACTCAAAAAACAGCTGCACATCGTCGTGTAATGTGCCCTGATTACCCTTAAGACTTAGCATGTAGTCTGCACCGCGATCGATAATATCAGCAGCTACCTTGGTCTGACACCCCATCGCATCGATGGTAACTACTGCACCAGCAATATCCAATTGCATCAATAGCTTGGGGATAGCTGTGATTTCATTCGATTTTTCATCGACGCGTTGCTGCCCTAGCACCAAGTGATTCTGCGAAGCCCATGCACTGACCATATAAATCGCCGCCTTGTTGGAAGCCATATCAAGGCTTCGTCGCAGGCACTTGCCATCAATGCCAATGACTTCACCATCGCACAGCTTACTC
>JALUXN010000303.1 GCA_027018975.1 Mariprofundaceae bacterium
CCCGCCTTCGCGGGAATGACGGTGAGGGGGGCGAGAATGAACTGTGAGGAGGGCGGAATGACGGGGAAATGACTTGGAATTGAACGATCTCGGGATATCGGGGTCAGAACAGCAATAACTCCCCGATAGAACCACTCGAAGATGAGGTTGTCGTATGATTCTAACGGAATGCGAACAATTTAATGCGATTATCCTGACCTATTGGATTTCATCGTGGATTGCGCCCTGTTGCGCTGCTAGCGTGCTGCCATGGCTGATTTGGAGAAGAAGTTGGACGCATTGCGGCAGGCGATTGATGCTGTCGATGATGAGCTGCTCGATCTGATTCGCAAGCGGGCGCGGCTGGCGGGGCAGGTGGGCGAGGCGAAGCAGAATAGGGGTAATGTGCCATTTTATGTGCCGAGCCGGGAAGCCTCGATTATCCGCCGCATCCTCAAACGCAACGCCGAAGCGGCGGCTGACTCGCATGAAACGAAAATCCCCGATGCCTCGATTCATGGCATCTATCGGGAGATCATCGGCGCCTGTCTGGCGCTGGAACACCCGATGACCATCGCCTATCTCGGTCCGGATGGCACCTTCAGCCACACGGCGGCGACGCGCCAGTTCGGCTCTACCCCCAACTACATGGCCTGCGCCTCGCTGGAGATGGTGTTTGACGAGGTGGAGTCGGGGCGCGCCACCTATGGCGTGGTGCCGGTGGAGAATGCCTTTGAGGGGGCGGTGACGCCGACGCTCGATCTCTTTGCCGACATGGAGCGCGATATTTACATCTGCGCTGAAATTCAGCTCTCGATCCACCATCATCTATTTAGTTACGCCGCCTCTCTCGATGAGATCGATGTGGTGATCTCGCATCCGCAGCCGCTGGGGCAGTGCAGCAAGTGGCTCGCCTCGCATCTGCCGCAGGCGCAGTTGATGGAGTCCTCCTCGACGATTCGCGCGGCGCAGATTGTCGATGAGGCGAAGGCGAGCGGTAGCGGTGCGCTCGATTGGCAGCGCTGCGCGGTGATCGGACCGTATGCGGTGGTGGATCAGTCGGGGCTGCAGCTGATTCAGCGCAATATCGAAGATTTTCACGACAATACGACCCGCTTTCTGGTCATCGGCCAGCACGATTCGCCGCCGTCGGGGGAGGATAAAACCTCGCTGGTGATGTCGATCAAGGATGAGCCGGGGGCGCTGCACAATCTGATCGCCGCATTCGCCGAGCGTGGCATTGGTTTGAGTCGGATCGAGTCGCGCCCATCCAAGAAGAAGCTGTGGGAGTATGTCTTTTTTGTCGATGTCGCGGGGCATCGCGACGATGCGGCGGTGGCGGCGGCGATTGCCGAGATTCAGGACAAGCCGGGCGGCTTCATCAAAATTCTCGGCTCCTATCCGGTCTCCAAGCCGCTATGAGTGGCTGGATCGATCGGGCGGTTGCGCAGGCAGCCGGTCTGCACCCCTATATCCCCGGCAAACCGGTGGAGACGCTGCTGCGCGAGAAGGGGTTGAGCCACGCCATCAAATTGGCCTCCAATGAAAACCCATATGGTCCGGCGCCGAAGGCGATCGCGGCGATGCAGGCGGCAGCCAGTGAGATGCACCGCTACCCCGACGGCGATGCGACTGCACTCAAAGCGGCACTGGCGGATCTGCATGCCGTTTCGCGTGAGCAGATTCTGCTCGGCAACGGCTCCAATGAGGTGCTGGAGCTGATCATCCGCACCTTTGCCGGCGCCGGTGATGAGGTGATCTATGCGCAGCGCGGTTTTATTGTCTATGCGCTGGCGACACAGGCGGCCGGTGCGCGCGGTGTGGCGGTGGCCGAGGCGGATGGTTTGTCGCACGATCTGGAGGGGATGCTGGCGGCGGTGAATGCGCGCACCAAGGTAATCTGCCTCGCCAACCCCAATAATCCGACCGGTACGCTGCATGACAACGCGGCGCTGCAGGCGTTTCTCGATCGTTTGCCACGCGACCTGATTGTCATCGTCGATGAGGCCTATTATGAGTTTGTCGCCGATCAGCTGGGCGATTCGCTGGCGCAGCTCTCCCACCCCGGGCTGGTGATCAGTCGCACCTTTTCCAAGGCGTACGGACTGGCGGGATGTCGGGTCGGCTACGCGGTAGCCGATGCCGAGATTGTGGCGCTGGTGAACCGTTTTCGTGAGCCGTTTAATCTCAATGGTCTCGCTCAGGCGGCGGCGTTGGCGGCGCTCGATGATCGCGACTGGGTGATGGCGCGGGTGGCTGAGACAGTGGCCGAGCGGGAACGCTTAGAGTCGGCGCTCGATGCGTTGGGTCTGTTGACGGGGCAGAGCCACGGTAATTTTGTACTGCTGCATCATGCCGATAGCGCTGCGCTGCATCGGCAGATGGAGGATGGCGGCATCATCCTGCGACCGTTGGCGCCCTATGGTATGGCCGATGATCTGCGCGTATCGGTCGGTTTGCCGGCGGAGAATGACGCCTTTCTTGCCCGTCTGGAACAGTTTCTGGCGGCGCAGTGATTCAACAGGGTAATCACATGAACGTTGTTCGCATTCCTTTAGAACAAGCGATCGCGTCATCCCCGAGTGCTTCTATCGGGGATCTATGGCTGCGTGGATTTTCGATTCAACCCTCGGGAATGAACCGGTATGCGATCACTTAGGGTGATTCGATGAAATTGATGGAACCATTCACGATTCAACATCTGGTCATTGTCGGTGTGGGGCTGATTGGCGGCTCGGTGGGGCTGGCGCTCAAGCGCGCCGGCGCGGTGGGTCGCGTGACCGGCGTCGGACGCAGTCGTGAGAATCTGATGACCGCAGAGGCGCGCGGCATTGTTGATGACTGGACACACGATCTCAAAGCGGCAGTGGCCGATGCTGATGTGGTGTTGCTGGCGGTACCGATGGCAGCGTATGACGCACTGTTGCGCGAGATGGCTGATGCATTGCCGGCCGATGCCGTGGTGACCGATGCGGGCAGTACCAAGCAGTCAGCGATTGCGGCGGCGCAGCGCTGGCTGCCGGATGCGCGCCGTTTTGTGGCCGCGCACCCGATCGCCGGCACCGAGCAGTCTGGCGCGGCGGCTGCCTTTGCCGAGCTGTTTGACGATCATCTGGCGATTGTGACGCCCGACTCGGTGAGTGACCCAGCGGCGGTGGCGCGGGTGGAGGCGCTCTGGCAGGCGGTGGGCAGCCGTGTGATCCGCATGGCTGCCGATGAGCATGATCGACTGCTGGCGGCGGTGAGCCACCTGCCGCATCTGGCGGCGTTTGCGCTGGTCAATGCGGTGCGCAAGCAGGCGGACGCGGCGCGCGATCCCTTCGATTTTGCCGCCGGCGGCTTTCGGGATTTTACCCGCATCGCCTCCTCATCGCCGGAGATGTGGCGTGATATTGCGCTCTGCAACCGCGAGGCATTGGCGGCACAGATCGATGCCATGCAGGCGGAGCTGGCGGGGATGAAAACTGCGCTGCTGGCAGGTGATGGCGCGCAGCTGTTTGAAGATTTTTCAGCCGCCAAAGCGGCGCGGGATGCGTGGCTACAGCGGCGGTAACTGGAAACTATTCAGCTACGTGCTGGAACTATTCAGCTCGCCCATGGATTGTTCGATAGCAAGGCGAACACGCGCAGTGTGCTGTTGCACATGAGCATGTTCAACGCAGCTAGCGGGCAAACCGTGGGATGAGCTGAATAGTTACGCGCGGCGTAGCGAACAAGGAGAGCAACCATGAATGTCGGCGGAACACTGATTGCGGGGCCTGCGGCGGGGGCGTTGCGCGGCGCATTGACCGTGCCGGGGGATAAATCGATGTCGCATCGGGCGGTGATGCTGGCAGCACTGGCCGACGGCGTGACCGAGATCGACGGTTTTCTGCCCGGTCAGGACAATCTCTCCACGGCGCAGATGTTCATCGATATGGGCGTGCAGATCGATTGGCTCAGCGATGACAAGCGGGCGCTGCGTATTCACGGCGTGGGGCTGCATGGCTTGCGGCAGCCGGCGGGTATGCTCGATGCCGGTAATGCCGGTACCTGTGTGCGGCTGATGACCGGTGTGCTGGCCGGCCAACCCTTCGCCACCACGATGACCGGCGATGCCTCGCTCTGCAAGCGGCCGATGCGCCGCGTGGTGGAGCCGGTGCGGCGGATGGGGGCGCAGGTTGCGGGGCGCGAGGATGGTAATCTGCTGCCGTTGACCATCACTGGCGGCAAGCTCAAGGCGATTGATCACCAATCGGCGGTGGCCAGTGCGCAGGTGAAATCGTGTGTGCTGCTGGCGGGGCTCTATGCCGATGGCACGACCACTGTGCGGGAGCCGAAGCCGAGCCGCGATCACACCGAGCGGATGCTGCCGCTCTTCGGCCAGCCGGTCGCGGTGGCTGAAGATGGTTTGATCAGTTTGACGCCGAGCGGGCGTCTGCGTGCGCCGCAGGCGACGGTGCATATTCCGGCCGATCCATCATCGGCCTGTTTTTTTGCCGTGGCGGCGTCGCTGGTGGCCGATTCCGAAGTCACCCTCAACGGCATCGGCATCAACCCGCGCCGCGACGGTTGGCGGCGGGTGCTGCAGGCGATGGGTGGCGATCTGGCGCTGGTTGGCGAAGCCACCGTCGGTGAAGAGCCGGTGGCCGATATTGCGGTGCGCAGCGGCGGCTTGCACGGCATGCGGGTCGATGGCGGCGATGTGCCGGATGCGATTGATGAGTTTCCGGTGCTGTTTGTCGCTGCAGCGCTGGCGGATGGCGAGTTTCTGCTTGAAGATGCAGCTGAGCTGCGGGTG
Organism: Mariprofundaceae bacterium; assembly: GCA_027018975.1. Classification (GTDB taxonomy): domain Bacteria; phylum Pseudomonadota; class Zetaproteobacteria; order Mariprofundales; family Mariprofundaceae; genus Mariprofundus. Next base: position 4,760 of record JALUXN010000303.1, read on the forward strand.
AAGGAGTCCGATCGTATCGCGGCGATGGCGGCGGCGCTGAATGCGGCGGGTGCGCAGGTCGAGGAGCGCAGCGATGGGGCGCGCATTGTCGGCGTGCAGCAGCTGCAGGGGGATATTGATGTTGATGCGCATGGCGATCACCGCATTGCCATGGCGATGGCGGTGGCGGCGCAGCGGGCGAGTGGTGAGATTCGCATCCACAACGCGGCGGCGATTGCCACCAGTTTTCCCGATTTTGTGCCGCTGGCGCAGCAGATCGGCATGAATGTGCGCTGGGCGGATGGTGCGTGATGTTTGAGCAGGGCAGTTGGTGTGCAGTGCCGGGGTTGATGATCGCCATCGACGGACCGTCCGGATCCGGCAAGGGGACGGTGGCAGCGATGCTGGCGGCAGCGGTGGGTCTGCCGGTGCTCGATAGCGGCCTGCTCTATCGTCTGGTGGGTCATGTGGCGCTGGCGCGCGGTATCTCGCTGCAGGATGAGACGGCGCTGGCGGCGGTGATCGATACGCTACTCTCGGAAGTGCGCTGGGATGCCGATGGCGTGGCGTGGAATGGGGAGAATGTGACCGCCGAGCTGCGCAGTGAACAGGTGGGGGCTGCGGCGTCGCAGGTGGCGGCACTGCCGCTGGTGCGCGAAAAACTGCTCGGCCTGCAGCGCGAACTGGCCAAGGGTGGCGCGATTATGGATGGGCGCGACATCGGTACGGTGGTGCTGCCGGATGCGCCGGCCAAGTTTTTCCTCACCGCCTCGGTGCGCGAACGGGCGCGGCGGCGCTGGTCACAGTTGAAGGGGCAGGGTGGTAGCGACCTTGACACGGTGGTGGCGGAGCTGAAAATGCGTGACCAACGGGATGCGGAGCGTCAGCATGCACCGCTCAAGCAGGCAGTCGATGCGATCATGATCGATTCCACCACCATGCGGGTGGATGAAGTGGTCGATCGGATGCTGGCGGTACTGCAGCGGAGGGGATTGATTCGGCGCGCGACGTAATAAGATAGATGGCGTCGATCCGAAACCTAACCATTGTTGAATAGAGAAGTCTGGCAGTCAGCAACAGCGCTGCCGATATTGTTGATCACACTGAATAACAGCCTGCCGGGCGGGCTGAGTAACCGGGACGGTAAATAACACCATGAGCGAAACCACACAGATTGAGACCACGACAGAAGCAGCAGAAACAGCAAACGCCGCAAGCAGCGAGG